>CAYXVJ010000036.1:0-10147 GCA_964468675.1 uncultured Oscillospiraceae bacterium | reverse complement strand
CACGAAGGCGTTGTACCTGCTAATGAGAAGGATTTGCTTGCTATTCCTGGTGTCGGTAGAAAGATTGCAAACCTCATATTGGGGGATTCGTTTGGTATAGAAGCAGTTGTTGTTGATACCCATTGTGCGAGGATTACTCAGCTCTTAGGCTTAACAGAGTCTAAGAACGTGAATCGTATCGAAAAAGACCTCATGGCAGTCTTACCTGAGGATGCTTGGACTTTATGGGGGCACTTGATGGTTACTTTGGGCAGAGACATCTGTATTGCTAGAAGACCCAAGTGTGCGGTATGCCCTGTTGCTAAGCATTGTGACTACGGCAGTAAGAGGCTTGCAGAAGAAGCGGAGCTGTAAAATGGACTTGGATCGAAAGCATTTGTATGCAGAAGAATATCAGGCATTACTAGAGCCTGTGACTGTACTAGATGGTGTTTCAACAAGACGCCAAAGTTTGCTTGCTAAATTAGGCGTCCATACAATCTTAGATCTCTTGATGCTCTATCCTAGGCGTTATGAAGATTGGACAAATTTAAAGCCCGTTTCTGAATTGATCGATGGCCAAGAAGAAGTGTTTCGCGCTACGATTGCAAGGGTACCGAGCCTGCGCAGGCAAGGTCGACGAAGTACCTTAAGAACCGTCTTGAGAGATGAGACTGCTGCCATCTCAGCCATTTGGTTTAACCAAGCTTATTTACAAGATCGTTTAGAAAAAGGAAAAGAGGCAATCTTTCGTGGAAAGATTAAGCGATCGGGTCAGCATTTTGATGTCATCAATCCAGTCATTGAAGAAGTGGAAGGGGAAGAAGATAGTGATATCTTATACCTCCATCCGGTCTATCCCTTAACTGCAGGCTTAACCCAAGGTGTATTAAGAAAGTGCATTCAACAAGCACTGGAACGCTATGTTGAGCACCTTCCCGAAGCGATACCGGCTAAGATCAGGCGTGAACATAAGCTTTGTGAGATTGCTTATGCCTATCGTATGATCCATGAGCCTACTGATGAGGTGGCCTATGAGATAGCGAGACGGCGCTTGGCCTTCGAAGAATTGTTTATGACGCAGATCGGGCTTCGCTTGATTAGGCGGCACCATGAACATGATGAAGTAGCGGCAAGTTTAGTTTTGGACGAAGCATCAAAGAAAGAGTATATGGCAGCTATTAATGACTTGCCATTTAAACTGACAAATGCGCAAACGAAAGTACTTAACAGTGTACAAGCGGATTTAGCATCCAAAAGGCCGATGAGTCGCTTGGTTCAAGGTGATGTAGGCTCTGGAAAGACTGTTGTAGCGGCTTTGGCTATGGTACATACCGCCTTAGCTGGCTATCAATCCGTGATGATGGCGCCAACATCGATTCTTGCAAACCAACACTATAAAACCTTATCCAAGCTTTTGGCGAAGCGTCGTTTAAATATTGCCCTCTTAACAGGTCAAACTCTAGCAAAAGAGAGGCGCTTACTACTTGCTCAAATTGAGTCGGGTGAGATTGATATTGTTGTCGGTACACACGCTGTACTAGAAGATCGTGTGGTTTTTAACAAGCTTGCTTTAGCCATCACCGATGAGCAACACCGTTTCGGTGTCAAACAAAGGATTAAGCTCGCTAAGGAAGAAGATATTGCACCTCACATCATGGTTATGTCTGCTACACCAATCCCCAGAACCCTTGCGTTGATTTTGTATGGAGATCTAGACATCTCCAACATCGATGAGATGCCTGCAGGAAGATTGCCGGTACAAACATACACAGCCACGACAGCAGATTACCCGCGGGTTTTAGAACTGATTAAGAGGCATTTGGAGCGAGGAGAGCAAGCTTATGTAGTCTGCCCCTTGGTGAAAGACAGTGAGGAGCAAACAGAGCTTCGTTCTGCTGAACAAGTCTTTGAAGAATTAAGCGAGAGCATATTAAGTCCCTTTGGTGTTGCTCTGCTACATGGTCAGATGAAAGAAAAAGAAAAGCAAGCTGCTATGAAATCGTTTATGGATAAGGAGGCATCTGTATTGGTTGCGACGACAGTGATCGAAGTAGGTGTCGATAACCCCAATGCAACAATGATGCTGATCTTGAATGCAGAGCGCTTTGGCTTAGCAGAACTCCATCAGCTACGAGGCCGTATTGGTCGTGGCGATAAAGAGTCTTTGTGCGTGCTCTTAAGTGATGTAGGGGAAGGCCTGGCAAGAGAGAGGCTTCGCGCTTTATGTTATACCCAAAGTGGATTTGAAATTGCCGAAAAAGACTTAACACTAAGAGGGCCTGGTGACTTCTTTGGAACAAGGCAACATGGTATACCGTCTTTTAGAATCGCAAACTTATACGAAGAAACAGAACTGTTGGCGGAGACATCAATGGTAGTGACAAAGCTTTTAGATATGGATCCAAAACTAGAGTTACAAGATAACAGAAGAATTAGACCTGCTTTGTTACAGGCATTTGGCTTGCCACTTGCAAGTTTAGGAATTTAGGAGTTTATATGCCAAGAGTGATAGCGGGAATAGCCAAGGGCATCCCCTTAAAAGCACCAAGTGGTACTGCAACAAGACCTACCTTGGACCGCACCAAAGAAGCGATGTTTTCTGCCATTACAGCCAGGCTGGACTTAGATGAGGCACGAGTCGTTGACTTTTTTGCTGGTAGTGGACAGCTCGGAATTGAAGCATTGAGCCGTGGTGCAGTATCTGCTTTGTTTATTGAAAAAAATAGAGGCGCTCGGGATATCATTAAGCAAAACTTGGCTAAGACAAAGATGACGAAATGTGCTCAAATCTGGGGTCTAGATGCTAAGAAGGCCTTGCTTCAATTGATCGAAAATGAAAAAACATTTGATCTGATTTTACTCGATCCACCATATGGTGAAGCTAAAAACTTATTTTTACTACTCGCTGATTTGGGACTCGAGCGTATCTTAAATACAGATGGGCTCGTTGTTTTAGAGCATCAGTCAAATGAAGATGCTGGTGAATTTGTAAGCAGTTTGCAACAGTATAAGCGTTGTAAGTACGGTACTGCAATGGTATCATTTTATGGAAGATAAGCTCTAGGAATCGATTCGGAGATTTGTAAATATGCGTGTTTTTGTTTATCCAGGAACGTTTGATCCTTTTACGAACGGTCACTTAGATATCGTTCGTCGGGCTGCTAAGTTATGCTCGCACTTATATGTGGCTATTTTGCCAAACGTGAATAAGAATACGGTCTTCACCATTGAAGAGCGTGTTGTGATGGCTAAGCGTTGTTTAAGCGACTTAGCAAATGTTAGTGTCGAGAGTTTCGATGGCCTACTTGTGGACTATGTCCGTGAGAAGGAGGCAGCAGCAGTGGTCAGAGGCTTACGAAGTGAATCGGATTTCCGTTATGAGCTCGAAATGGCAACAGCCAACAAGCTCTTATATAGTGACTACGAATCTATTTTATTACCTTCTAGCTTTGACTTGGCCTTTACGAGTTCTAGCATCGTAAGAGAAGTAGCACAATTTGGTGGCGATATCAGTAAAATGGTTCCCAAAGAGATACTTGAAACGGTTAGCTTGCGATTAGCGGGTAGTAGGGAGGACAGCTAAGTGGCTGCTAGTGAAAAGTTTAATGTTCCAGAGATGAGTGAGAACGATCTATATGAGTTAATCGATCGTCTTGAGGGTAATGTGCTGAATGCTAAGAATGTACCCTTTACATCAAATTGTATGGTGGATAAAGAAGAGATGCTAATTTTGATTGGTATGCTCAGAGATAACCTGCCGTCTGAAATCAAACAGGCGAAATGGCTACTAGACCAAAACCGCCAAGTGGTTGCAGAAGCAAGACGCGATGCCGATAACATTGTCAGGCAAGCAGAGAAGCGTGTGACCACCATGATTGATGAACACGAAGTGACGATGCAGGCAAGGCAGCTTGCTGCTCAAACGATTGAAGCGGCTAATAATTCTGCAAAGCAAATTCGCAATGGAGCAATCGATTATGCCGCCTCTAGGTTATCTGATTTAGAAGAGCAATTGACGGATATGTTGTTGCAACTCCAAAAGAATATAAAAGAACTCAAGTAAGAGGTACAGATGCAAAATAAACATGTTTTAGTACTGTTTGGCGGGGTGTCGACTGAGCATATGGTCTCATGTCGCTCCGCCTTTAATATTATTTCAGGATTAAGGGAGTCAGGGCATAAGGTGTCCAGCGTAGGCATTACAAAGTCTGGTGAGTGGCTACGCTTCTTAGCAGAGGACAAGGAAATTGTAAGCCCGAACTGGGACGTGATCGCAAGAGAAGCACTTGCGGATAGGAGAGCCTTCTATCAGCCATCCATGTCTATAAGAGAGTTTATTATCAACGTGGCAGGCGGTCTGCCTGATGTTATTTTCCCTGCTGTGCACGGCATCAATTGCGAAGATGGCGTTCTTCAAGGTCTTTTAGAAATGAGCGGCATCCCTTATGTAGGCGCAGGCGTCTTATCTTCAGCCTTATGTATGGATAAGGCAAGCACCAAGAAATTGATCTCTTTGACGGGTATAGACCAATGTAACTTTACAATTTCAAACCGTTACGATATCCTTAAAGATCTAGAATTTGAGGTAAAACGAATTGAAGGTCTAGTGTCTTACCCCATGTTCTTGAAACCGTCCAATGGAGGATCTTCTGTAGGCACAACAAAAGTGGTCAATCGAGACGAACTAGAAACGGCTTTAGTAGAAGTATCTACCTTTGACAGGACTGTTATAATAGAAGAGTACTTGGATGCAAGAGAATTGGAGTGCGCAGTATTAGGAAATTTAAATCCAGTTGCATCAAGAGTAGGTGAGATCTTGATCTCAGATACTGTAGAGTACTACGACTATGAGACAAAGTATTTTTCGGACACGGATTCAGAAGCTAAGATTCCCGCGGATATTAGCCTTGAATTAGAAGCGAAAATCCAAGCACAAGCAATCGAGGCGTTTATCGCTTTAGGCGTAAAAGGCCTTGCAAGAGTGGATTTTTTCTTGGATCGTAAGACGGGCGCCTTATATTTTAACGAGGTGAATAACTTGCCTGGTTTTACTTCCATCAGCTTATATCCTAAAGCATTTGAAGCACAAGGTATTTTGCTTCCAGAACTTGTCTCCACCTTATGTACCTTAGCGATTGAGGAGAAATTGGCGGCAAGCAGGAAAGAAGATATCTAGTTGATTTGCAAAGCTGTGGTATAGTGTCCGTATAACGGAGATATAAATATGAACGAAAGTAATGTTGCTGGCAGCAATAACGGAGCCGATGTCGTGTTGCCCGAGGGTATGCCGGCTTTTGATATGGGACAAAAACAGAAGATGGAACAAGAGCAGACACAAGCAAAACCTGTCTTGATTACCATTGTAGGTAGTCAATGGCATAACGATGACGAACCTTTAGTGACTAAGAATACAACTGAAGGACGTCTATACAATAAAGGCGACAAAACTGTTCTAACATACCATATGAGTGTGGCAAACGGATTTAAGAACACTTTTGCTACACTCACCATGAAAAAAGATAGTGTCGATTTGGTGTGGAACGGTGAGCACATGATGAAGATGGTTTTTAGTCAAGGGAAGAGACACATCTCCAACTTGAATATGCCAGAAGGCGTGCTTAGCTTAGGTATCTTTACAACTGAGCTTAGTATGCACAAAACAAATGAAGGCGGTCGAGTCAACATTCGGTATTCGCTAGACGGACCTGATATGCAAGCGTTGAATACGAAGTTGGACATCGACTATCGCTACGTGTAGTGAACACTATGAATGATTTAGATAAAGATAAGAATATAGATCAGGAGAAGGATATTATACCTTCCATGCCAGCTTTCTTTGAAAAGATTGCTGCGATTTACTACGGTGTTGAAGAAAAAGATGATACCGAAGCTGCTCTTGAACCTGAAAATAAAGATAATGACACATTAGAAGCACCTGCAGCACTTGAAAATCCAAGTGAGTCTACAAAGCGTCTTGCTATTAATGAAGATGAAGCAGAAGTAGAGCCTGATCTTGAACAGGCAGATTTTGTCCAGGACGATTCTAATCCAAGTGAGATCCATGACGCTGTTAGTGACCCTGTTTTCAAGGAAGAACTTGACGCTCTAGAGGATTTACACGGTGATGCAGACGGTGAAGCCGATACGCAAATAGACCTTCTTGAAGCAGCATCAAGTGATTCAAAGGAAATAGACTTTGGACATAGTGGCGAAGTTGACAAGATGTCAAGACGACAGCACAAAAAACAAAAAGAAGATGCGGACTTGTTACTCACGAATGAAGAGGCAAGAGCTCGGATGGATAAGAATCCAATCAAAGCGGATCGAGATACCAAGCAAATTGCTCTTGAAGCCATTCGTCGTAAACAACAAAGACAAAATCTCTTATTGGCAAGACAAAGTCAAAAGACATCAAAGCAAAAGTGGATTGTTTTATCCTTAGCCTTAGCGGCAGTCCTTGTACTCGTCATTGCAGCTTCCTTTATTTTGAAGAATCGCCCTGAAAAGCTTGAAGATGAAGTTTTAGATTTCAAAGAAACATTAGTTGATTTAGATTACATCACAGCCAATAGAATCTATATTGATACAGCTAGCGAAGATACTGCCGTTTTAGATCAAATGTTGGCAGACTTGAAAACAAGAGAAGCGAGTATTGTCGATCGTTTCATCTTAGGGCACATCGAATACGATCAAGCACATGATGAATTGACAAGCTTAGCGATGTTTATGGTGCTATGGCCTGAAGATCAACGAACCGTGCACAATGCAATAACGATTGCTAGTGCTGACCATGCCATAGATCCGCAAGAGATCTTATCAGCTGGTTTTCTCTCCATTGATGCACATCAAGCACAAATACAAAATTTCCGTATGGGCCAGCAGTTGGCGAATATGAACGCACATGCCAGTGCTATCCCTTATTTAAGAGCTGCTGTAGATGCTGATGGTAGTGTTAGCGCTACGGCTGCTGATTTACTAAGGCGTAGCGAATCAGCATATCACTTACACATAACGAATGCAGCATCTCAGTACATTGCTAATGGCGATGAGCTTAGAGCAAGGCTCTTACTAGAAAGTGCTGATACAATACTTCCAAACGATGAAGAATTCACTCGTTTGCTAGCTAGTTTGCCGCCCATGGATTACAGCGAATTAAGGCTGGATATTTCGGCAATGGCGATGACTTATTTTGATGCAGAGCGGTATCACGATTCATTGCTCATCGTTCAAGTCGGTAAGACATTCTTGGCTGACTTACTAGAATCAATTGAGTCAGGAGCAAGTTTATCTAGTTTTGAAGAGAGTGCTTATGGATCTACTGATTTTAGACATGTCACGCAAGGCGATGAAGGTTTGAGATTAGAATTAAGTGAACACTTAAAGCGAGACATTGAAAGCCTAGAGCAATTAGAAAATGAATTGAGGCATAACATCATCACGGAACTAAGAGCCAAAGCAACTGCTTTTGCGGATCAAGGTAAGTATCGTGATGCAAGAGATGTCATTGAGATGGCCATAGAGTTTAATCCAGATGATGAAGAGCTGAGCCTCTTGATGGCAGATTACCATCAAAAGACAAAGTTAAAACTCAATCAATTCATGACACAATCAAACAGCAAAGGTTTTGGGCTTGAGGCCTTAGCTGAAGTTGAAGATAGACGCGGCCATGTCCATAAGGATGTGACGAAGTTAATTAGTTCTTTATATATGCCTGCACTGCATTTAGATGATTTACCACACAAGCATAACCGCTTCCAAGGTGTCTTTTATTTAATGGACTTAGCTGATGCAACGAATGTACAAATCGTCATCTTGCAAGCAGGACAAGAAATCTATCGTTCGAATCCCATGAACGTGGACAACGATGAGCAAAACTTTGATGTAGCGTATGACTTCACCAAGGATTTAGAGATACAAATTTTAGGGTCAACAAGCAGGCAAGCCACAAAGTACAATATGATGTCTGGCATCCATATGCTATTGGATGCATACTTCTATAACGATGGGACATGGGATGAGGTGAAAGCAACTGAGCTTCATAGCCGTTACCACATTGCACTTGATGAAGCAAAACGTGCCTTAGACACAAAGCTGTCAACATCCCTGAAGGTGAACCTGTACGATGAGCTGCATAACGATAGCATCTGGACCAGTATTTTTGGTCATGAGGCTTTGCAAGCTAAAGCAACGGATAGCAACGGTATAGAACATGAGAAAGTGCTCTTAATGAAGGGGAGGCAGTCGGTCAAAATTGGCACGCGGGCGAATCATTTTAGAGGTCAACTCTTCTTTGAGGAAGCTTCAGTGAAGGGCGATGGTTTATACCTTATGGTTGAAGATGCCGCTGGCAAACGCTATGTATCGGATAAGTTGAGCAGTGACGCATCACCAATCACCTTAGATATGCCTATTGAAGGTGATGTGACGTTCATGCTCCTAAACCATCAAGGTGAACGATTGCAGCAAGATCGTTACCGTGTACTCGTAAAAGGACAATTTTACGATACGACACAAAACACGGATCCAGAAGGTACAGACCAGATGAGTGATATTTTGGATAACGATACTGAGATTGATCCGAGTGATGAGATGGATAATAGAGATAGTGGAGGTGCAAGAAACTGATGTTTAAACAAAGACGTATATTACACACAGCCCTTCTAGCACTCATCCTCATGTTTAGTGTTTTAATCACTAGCTGCCAAAAACAAGGAGACGTGCTCCTTTATAAAAATTACCTCAAACAAGAGAACTATGAAGCGGCATCAAATCTAGTGGATACGCTAGAAGAGGATGTTCTAGCCCAAAGTGAGACCTTAAAGGACATTGATCGTAGTTTTGCAGCCTATGTACTGAGCTTACAAGGCCTTGTACAAGAAAATGAATTGAGCCTCCAAGATTACAGTTATAAGCTTAGTCAAATGACAAAGTTTAATTTGAGTCATGAAGAAGACGTATTAACTAGAGCTGCAAGCGCATTAAACGATAGTGAAGCGGCCATCAAGCAAATTGATGAAGCGAAAGCATACATACAACAAAGCAGGTTTGAAGAGGCATTGGTGAGTTTGGAGCATGCTAAACCGCTATCTGTTTTGACCAGTGAAAATCGTATGCTGTTTGATAGTGCTAGGAAGTCTTATAAGCAAGATGTCTTAAGCCGAGTGAACACCTTGGAAGCCAATGGGAACCTAGCGGCTGCAGTAGAACTCTTAGACGGAGCAATGCTTTATATCCAGCATGATAGTGAACTTGCAATTTTAAGCAGTCGTTTGAAACAAAGCGTCATCGCAGATGAGAAACAAGCTCTCGTACAAACGGTCACGAACTTAAGAGCAGAAGAAGCCTGGGATGCAGCCATCAACGCCATTAACAGTGCTTCTAGCCTCTTAAAACAAGATGCGGAGATCACAGCCTTAGAAAAACAGTTGGAACGAAACTACCAAGATCTTTTACTAACACAGCTTGAGACATTGGAAGCAGATGGCTTACATGAAGAAGCACTATTACAGGTCCAAGAAGACTTAAAGACCTTTCCAGATAGCCTGAGATTACAGTGGAAAGAAAGAACCTATAAAGCCATTGTTGATAGAAATGAAACGGTAGACGAGTGATTTTCTTTGCCGCTTGCTGTGGAATCTATCAAAACTTATCGTCGTATGCACTTTTTAGCTCTTTCTCAGGAGATAAAAGCGTATAATAGGGGCTAGATGGCGATCGATCCCAAATTCGTGATATTGAGACTTGACTTAAGTCTTAAAATCCTTCATAATGTCGAGCGTGTCTGTGGAGGTGCAAGATGAAAATTGATGTCAGCAACTTAACTCACGAACCTGGCATGGAGATGCCAATTGAGTGGGTAGTTGATGCAAGTGATTTTGCTAGCGCAAATCCATATGCCGAATTCGAAGGAAATCTAAAGCTTGATGCACGTTTGCGTCATACTGAGCAGGGCAAGTTTAAACTTGATGGTACATTGACTGTGCCTTACCGTGCCACGTGTGATCGTTGTCTAGAGAATATACATCGAGTTGTAAAAGCAGAGGTTAGCGAATTATTCGTACCAGAGCGCAGTAAAGCCGGATTAGACAATACAGCGCGTCGCTTAGCCACTGAATCGAAACGAATTGACCCCTCATGGTTTGATTCTAACGATTATGGTGATGAG
>CAYXVJ010000035.1:10380-14939 GCA_964468675.1 uncultured Oscillospiraceae bacterium | reverse complement strand
CAATAGTGTTCCTTCTCTAAACTCTCTACTCGCTTATCGCTGCCCTCTAGCTTTAGTTGCAAGGCTCTAGCGATATAAGACATCCTGGTCATATGGCGCATCGAGAAGCGTAGTAGCGGGTAGTCCTCTCCATCTTGTGTGTAGTACAAGTAACCTGTACCTACATTGACTTGGGTACCATAAAAGCTAGCCGAATCGATCTTATGATCAAGCCTTACTTGTCCTTTTTCAATTAATACGATGCGCTCAGAAAACATAATGAGCCATGCATCTTCGGTGAAGTGGCCGTCCATATCCAAGTCATAGGGGACAGTATATAATGCTTCTTCCTTTTTAAGTTCAGGCGGTAGTAGCGCCCGCACTTCTTTTTTTAATGTCCAATTTAAATTCATCTTATAGTCCTATCTGTTATACGTACAGATCCAGTAGTTTTCGCTCTTTAGCGGTCATCTGATTCATGTCATCGATAGAGAAACGGTTACCATCGATATCCGTAATGATGTACCTGCCTCTAGTTGGCGAGAAAATGCTGCCTGAGCCACCACGAATCGTAAAGCTAGCTGGTCCTCTATCCGTATCTACTTCCCAATAGGAAAAACCAAATTCCTCTTTAATCTTCTTTACCTTCAAAATCTTTGGCATGAAGTAACGTAAAGCTAGTTGCGCATCAAGCAAGTCTTTTGTCTCTTTAGGCCATGTGCTTAAATCCTCGATTAAGCCAATCTCCTTACCAGCCTCTCCCATATCTTCTGCTTCACGTATGGATAAATACTCATGCTTCGATGAGAAGGGGAAACAGCAATGTACGGCAACACGCCTATAAGTCCTGCCATGGTATTCCAGGTTCAAAAAACCACCTGTACTACTAATAAAGTTACAGTTCTCTGGTGTTAACCAACGAGTTTCTAATGTATTTAATAAGTCTTGATCTTGATATTCTTCTCTCATCTTCTATACCTCACCACGCATGGCCAGTGCTTCTGTTTGAATCTTCGCGAGTTTAAAGTACTCACCTTCTGGATTGGCCATCAATTCTTCATGCGTGCCTTCTTCCACCAAGCGCCCATTCTCTAACACAATGATGCGGTCTACATCCCTTAGTGTCGATAAGCGGTGCGCAATCGATAGGCTTGTTCTACTTTCTGTAAGCTTCGTTAAGGACGCTTGAATCAAGCGTTCTGTTTCTGTATCAACAGAAGCAGTGGCTTCATCTAATACTAAAATCTTTGGATTCGTTAAAATCGCTCTGGCAATCGACACCCTTTGCCTTTCACCACCAGAGAGTTTTCGTCTACCTGATCCAATCATGGTGTCATAGCCATCTGGGAGCATAGAGATAAAACTATGTGCACCAGCCGAGATGGCAGCATCCATAATCTCTCTACGTGTTGCATCGGGTCTACCGTAGGCGATATTCTCTGCTACAGTCCCCATAAAGATATAACTTTCTTGACTGACCATACTGACAGCACTACGAAGGCTCTTAAACGTCAAATCCCGTACATCCACACCATCGACTAAAATCTCTCCTTCAGTCGCATCGTAGAGCCTTGCGATGAGGTTTACTAAAGTGGACTTACCCGCACCTGACTTACCTACAATACCGATGGATTCTCCAGCATGCACCTTCAAATTGATGTTATGAAGCACTGGATTATTCACTTCATAAGCGAAAGTCAAGTTTCTCAATTCGATGGAACCATCAATGGCTTTGTCCTTTGCGCTATCCATCTCCACGACTTCTGGCTGAGCATCTGCAATCTCAAACATACGTTGTGATGCATTCATTGCCTGTGTATAAGTCTGACTAAAACTAGCAAAGAAACGAATCGGCCCTTGCATCATCGCAAGGTAACCTGTAAATGTCAGTAGTTGTCCATATTGGAAGGCACCACCTGAGCGTAAAATAATTACGGCACCTGCTACCCATACAAAGAGTGTTGGTAATTGCTCTGCTATAGAGTACGACACGTTAAAACTATTCCTGTATTTAACGATGTTCATCTCTGCTGTACGTAGATTCGTACTCACATGCTTAAAGCCTTCGTTGTTACGATCTGCTTGTCCAAATGCACGGATGACCCTTGCACCAACCAAGGCATCATTTAGTACAGACCAGACCCGGCGGTTCGCTCTCGAGCGTCTGCCCCAGGCATACCAGATTCTTGGCATCAGGTAGTAGCTGACTAAGAATAGGGGTGGTAAGAGTACCAAAGCCAAGATGGCTAGAGTCACATGCATACGGAACATAATGAAGGCGGCAACGATAATGGTTAATACATTAAATAAGAAATAAGGTAGTCCATCAATAAAGAACTGAGAGACTTCTTCAGCATCTCCATTCACACGCTCCATTAAGCTTCCTGTTTGCCTCTTCGTGAAGAAGGAGATAGAAAGCCTACTAAGTGCTTCAAATACCGTATTCTTAAGACTTGTAACAACACCAGGCACAATATACGCTGATAAGCGTCCATGTAGAATACCTGTAATCTGTTGTAAGAGCCTTAAAGCAAAGATTAAGAGCACCAATAGTGCGAGCATACCAAGTGCAGTACCTGGTAGACCTAAACCTTCCATCCTCTGTAGCCACTCTGGATTTTGTCCCAGCACCTGATCGTAGAGCACTGAACCTGTTAGAAACGGTGCCAGTGCATTTAAGCCAGATGATAGACCAATCATAAGCAACAATACTGTAAAACGAAGTCGGTACGGCTTGAAGTAAGAGAGTAAGCGCCAGAAGATATTACGCTTCTTCATACAATACGGACAGAACTCACGCCCTGAATCGGGGTAGCGTCTACCACAAGTAGAACAATACTCATCTACTTCAGCATGCCGTCCCTTACGCTCAGGTTCTTTAGGCTCTTCACCTGCTAAAACCTGGTTCATGATTTGAAGCAAACGGTTCATATCTTTAAAGCGGCTTCCAGAAAACCTACAGATGATATGGTCTTCCCCATCCTCTGTAGACATGATCAATACACCACCGACTGTCTCATTTAGAAGCCTTGGTTTCTTGTATTGTGAAAAGGGTATGCGTTCAATACTGAGTAAAGCTGCACGTTCCGACTCATCACGTCTACGCTTGCCACTCAGTTGCTCTTCCATTTCATCCGATTCATCTTTGTGCCCTGATGAGAGCACCGCTGATGTCTGATCTGTAAATAATAAGACCAGTTCATCTTCCCTTAAGCAGAGATAGATCGTGCGATAACGTCCTTCGCGATCAATATCAGCCATCCCATAGGTGATCAGTTCCTCAGAACCTGTTTGTACGTCCAGTAGCCCACGAACGTTAAATGGTAATCTATTTTTCCTCATAGCTAAAATTATACACCACCTAGAAAAAACATTTTCCCTCATATCAACAGCTTTAGCTTCTTTTAAAGGCATCATTTTCGAACAAATCAGCGATTTTTCACAGATACACAAGCCTTTCTATGAATTCGCTACATTTGGACTTGAAAAGTTAAGTACAATTAGTTATTATCAAGTAAATATATATCGATACCTATCGTAGGATGAAGGAGAATAATTATGGCAAAGAAAAAAATCGACCGTGAATCCGAAATGAATATGCCGCAACCCGCATTACGCCGTTTACCGATCTACTTCGGTTATTTAAAACAGTTACAAGAAAGAGGTGTCAAAATCATCTCATCTTCTACCATTGCAGATGACTTGAACTTACACCCCGTCCAAGTCCGTAAAGACATGGCTCTTACTCGCGTAAGTGGTAAGCCACGTACAGGATTTAAAGTTGACGACCTAATTGAAGATTTAGCACGTATGCTCGACTACAACAACTTAAAGAATGCAGTCATCGTAGGTACAGGCCACCTTGGTTCAGCTTTATTGAACTATGATGGATTTGATGGCTATGGACTAAACTTCATTGCAGCCTTCGATCAAGAGTCGAGTCAAGTCGGCCGCAAGATTGGCAATGTTGTGATCCAACCCATGAACAATTTACGTGACATCATTGTTGAGCACGATGTCAAGATCGGTGTTATTACCGTTCCTCAAAAGGCTGCTCAAGAAGTCTGTGACCGCTTAGTTGACGCTGGCATTCGTGCCATCTGGAACTTTGCTCCAACACATCTTCAGGTCCCAGCAGGAGTCATCCTCCAAAACGAGAACATAGCTGCTTCTTTGTCTGTACTATCTAAGCGCTTCTCCGATCAACAAAACCTACTTGAAGGCAGATAAATCAGCCTTCATATATATACCCTCACGCCGCCCTCCCCCGGGCGGCGTTGTTATATCTAAAAAAACACTCCATTCCAAAATCAATCGTTCTTTTACGCTTCTCCCCTCAGCACAAATATCTAATACTATATTACTCAATTACGATATAGAATATACATTAAGAACAATCTTATCTATCTATACAGCACTAAAATATTAGATAATTATTTGACATTATATATTTTGTATAGTATGTTGATGCTATCAAGCCATTGACTAAGATTCAAAAGACAAGGCTAGCTATAATGTTATGGAGATCGTTTTGATAACAAAGATATGTATATCCTTATGTATAACACTAGTGCTATCTT
>CAYXVJ010000035.1:6764-10370 GCA_964468675.1 uncultured Oscillospiraceae bacterium | reverse complement strand
AAGCCATTGACTAAGATTCAAAAGACAAGGCTAAAGTTAAGCAAAGCAGAGCAAAACTGAAAAAGAGGAGTGAATTCTATAAAAAAAGCAGTTTCATTCATACTGGCCATGTTAATGATTATTTCATTTACAAGCATGCCTGTTTCAGCCGTCTCCTACACCCACACATATGGTAACGATAAGGTGATCGTGTCACTATACAAAACTGGTGAAAAAAAAAGCTCAAGCATCTACTGTAGTAACTGGTGACAATGGCGGCTATATTTCTGTATCTCTTTATTTGACTTACAAAAAACCTGACCAAACTTACGCAATTGAAGGTTGCTCCGGCGGCTCATATCAAAATGGAGTAACCATCTCATGCTCAGTCCCATCTAATGGAGTTTACACTGAAAGCCGGAGTTTTCACACAGCCAAATACTATGGCTTCAACTACAACTTAAAAATCAACTAACAAATATTTCTTCATGTAGAAACATATTTGCTCTGCTTTCTCAACTCTCAAGAAATCGATAAGAACTTACTCAAAACAGTACAGTAATGACTGTATTAGAATAACAAAATACAAGGCTAGCTATAATGTTATGGAGATCGTTTTGATGAAAAAGATATGTATATCCTTATGTATAACACTAGTGCTATCTTGCACTGCATGTAGTGAAGAGTTAGATGTGGATAAATCAACAAGTGAAAGTGAAACTCCTTTAGAAAGTATTAGTCTTATACAAGAAATTGAAACGTTCACAACACCACAAGAAACAGCGATTCACTTCGTCTCTTCTGACTGGTATCGATTAGACGACATAACAGAAAAAGCCATTAATCACTATCTCTATAACGAAGGTGCAGATTACTATATTCAGTTTGAATATTTGCCTGAAAAAGACTATCGCAACAATATAAAGAATAGACTTAGTAGTAGCGAACCCTGTGATGTATTTTTTACAGATTTTCTACCGAAAGACTATTTTCTGGATAATGACAGCCAGCTGCCTTTAAGCACATATCTTCATAGTGAGACTGGAAAAGAATTGAAGGATGCGCTACCCGATCACATATGGGAAGCATTAGAGCGAGATGGAGAAATTTACGGAGTTACTGGACTATTTATTGCTTCTACATCTCCATCCTATATGGTGAATAAAAAATATATGGATAAGTATGACATCACCGTAGAGGATCTACAAGTGGATGTTGACCAGCTGCAAAGCATCTTAGAAATGATCAAAGATAAAGAGAACATCACACCTTTTGTCATGCCGAGTGAACATCTTCGTTCAGAGTATAACTCAATATCGACAGCCAATTGCTTATATGTCAACAGATTTACAGGAGAAGTTACATATTACTTTGATGCCGAGGAAAGCAGTAAGCGTTTCAGAACTTTTAATCAATATGCAAAAGAAGGTTTGTTAACCCCCAATCTACCGGTCGATAAAAAAACGGATGATGTCTTCATTATCTATCAAGGAAATTATTCGCCTGAATACGAATTTTACTACGATCTCTATGTCGATGAAGGGGATGAAATTGCAAAGAACAATCAAGATTACATTTTGATACCTATCTACGATGAAGTGTACTCAGACCACAAGATAGGATCTGCAACCTGCATTCATCGCGAGACTAAGCATCAAGAAGAAAGCCTAGACTTCCTTCATCGATTATATACGGATCCTGCTCTCACCGATTTATTCCACATCGGTGTCAAAGATGTCCACTATACAATCAATGAAGAGGGGAAAGTATGCCCCATAAACGATGAAGATCCACAGCAATATAAAGATTATAGGTATCGCTCTGTTGGCATGTTACATGGCAATCAATATATCTCTACCCCAATGTATAACGAATTTAGTAACAAGAAAGATATTCGAATTGACCTTGAAAGTAAAGCAATACAATCAGACCTAATACAGATGGAATTCATTTATGATGACAAAATCATATCCGCCATAGAAGAAAAAAACTTGACGGTCTTAAAAGAACATGTTGAACCAGAACTATATGATTTATACCTAATGTTGATTAACAATGAATCATTCGATTTAGTAGGTATAGAACTAATATTTACCGATTTAAAGACAATATTGGATAAGGAAAACCCTGCAAGCTACGATGACATCATCAATAAAATGAGGACGATGCTAGATGAGAGTGGAGCGGATGCTTTGATCAAAGAGGCTGAGAGAATCATTGAGGAGTATAGATTAAGGATAGGTGGATAAGCTTATGTTAAAGAGGGTTCAAATGAAAAAACTAAGATCAATACTTGTAATATTAGGGATATTGCTTTTAGCTGTATCTTGCAACACTAAGAATGACACTGTTTTCTATAGTAATGCGAGTCGTATTAACAATTCTGAAGCAGTATTTGATGAAGGTGTGTTATACATTAAAAATTTTGATGACAATCTTTACTATCTTGATTTCAATTCAGGACAATCAAAAGTATTTTGCCAAGATCCATCTTGTAGCCATGACGATGACACGTGCGGTGCTTATAAAGAACAGATGAAAAACTATTTTATTGCTGGTGATCACTTCTATTTTGTGAATCATGGAAGCGAACAAGATACATTACACATCAGTGACCTTAATAGACAAAACGAGAGGCAATTACTAACATTTGAGGATAAGATACAATTCTATAATATCTACTTATATAAGGACACAGCCTATTTTTTCGTTGAAAAAGAAATGGAGAACGAAGACATCACCATAGATGAGTGCCCCTCAGAAATATATATCCTAACCTTTGACTTAAAGAAGAATGAAGTCGTTAAGAAAATTCCCTTGGTAAGTGGTTATTCTGCAATGTTATATGACATCTATGGTATCCATAATGAGAAAATCATTGTCCACGGGACCTACTTAAAAGAATATATCGACTGGGCAGAAGAAGATTTTGATATAGAGAAGCTTAAGGCAGCGCGTGACAATGTGTTTCTTTCTATAGATAGCGATACTTTAGAGTATGAGACTAGTGATTCACTTAGAGATGCACTTGATTTAGATCATTCAATCGAAGAACCCTTGTTTATCAATGCAGGCTATTTGTACTATATTGAGGATCAAAAACTCTTTGCCGAAGATCTAGAGAGTAAAGAAATTGATTTAGTATATGACGGTGAACTTGAGTTGTACTTTCCTGCAGAAGACAGTTTCATGTACTCAAGTAAGAGCGATCCACTAACCTATTATTTGTATACACCTGAAACAAAAGCACAGATAAAAGTATATCGACCAGAAGGCAACATTTTATTGGGTTCTAAATTTCTATATAGAGAATATAAAGGCAAAATTTATGCAAGCTCTGTATCCTTAGAAGGTGATTATGAGGGCTATAAACAAAACTCAATGTTCATTATCGAGATCGAAAAAGATGATTTAGGTAAAGAACACTATACCGCAAAAATCGTTAGTTAAGGAGTGTAGAGCCTTGCTAGAATTAGTCGATGTCAATAAACACTATGGTAGGAAACATGCCCTGGTCGATTTTAACTATACATTCCAAAGTGGTATTTATAGTTTGCTGGGACCAAATGGTGCTGGTAAAAGCACTTTAATGAACATCATCACGGAGAATATCAATCCTGATAAAAA
>CAYXVJ010000035.1:0-6754 GCA_964468675.1 uncultured Oscillospiraceae bacterium | reverse complement strand
TCTACCAAAATAAAGAGATACAGCTACTAGGAAGCAAGTACAGAGAAAAGCTTGGCTACATGCCCCAGCATCAAAGCTTATATGACAATTTTACAGCCATGCGCTTCATGCATTATATTGCCGCTCTAAAGGACATACCTAAAGAAATAGCGCATGAGCAAATAATGGATCTATTAAAGCAAGTAGAGCTACTCGATGTGAAGGACAAAAAAACGGGTGGCTTCTCAGGCGGTATGAAGCAACGCTTGCTATTGGCGCAAGCCTTGTTAGGAGACCCAGAGCTGATTATATTGGATGAGCCGTCAGCAGGATTAGATCCCAAACAAAGGGCAAGCGTCAGGAATCTGATCCTAAACCTAGCCCAAGATAAAGATAAGACCATCATTATCTCGACACACATCATTTCAGATATCGAAGCTATCAGTACGGACATTTTGTTCATCAAAGAAGGCAGGTTAATTGATAGCGGTTCAGCAGATGAATTAACAAGCGATAAAAATAAAGACTTGTCCACACTAGAAGATATTTATTTATATCATTTCGGCGATGAGGATACAAAAGCATGAGGCTATTTCTTTATGAAGCATATAAGGTATTCTCTAAACCTTTTATTTTAATCGCTGTACTAGTCGTCTTAGTGCTTAATGCAGGACTTCAAATGAATATTCCTGATGAGTCTAGACAAGTACATGCTGTGTATCAAAGCATGCAAGACCTAAGTAATGAAGAGAAATTGACTGTTCTTGATGCTACGATCTCTGAAATAGATGCATTATTTGAAATAGCCTTTGAATCCACAATCGGCGAAGATAACATGAACATTTTACTGCCTGATGCTCTATCAAATTACTATCCCATGCGTGTCTATCTACAGGTCAGAGATGAGATACATAGCGCGTTAAACCATAACGTTTTTATCAGCGACGTTGTACTACAGGCAGATACAATCGATGACTTTTCCCTTTTCTCTAACCCTGATTCTTTTGACTATAAGAACACGAAGCTTGCTGCATCTGTTTATCAAGAATTAAGAGATACACCGATTGAAGTACAATCTTCAATCGCTTTGGAGCGATCTCTATCGAGTATCACGACAGTATTCCTCACCCTCATGCTCACGGTCTTATTTGCAGTAAGTTTGGGGAGCATGGATGCTGAGACCGAAGTGATTTGGCTGCTCAAATCCACAAAGAAAGGGAGATCACACAGGATTGCAGCTCAAATCCACTTACTCTTTTTGTTTTCCTTACTACTCAATCTCTTAATCCTACTAAGTAGCTTATTCGCCAATCGTAGTGAAGTAGGTTTAGGCAATCTTTTCTCGCCCATACAATCCATATCCATGTTCTACACCTCTCCTCTAAAGGTGAACATACTGACATATCTATTTATTCACTTCGGCTTAAATGTCATGGCTGTGTTTCTATGTGCAATATTAACGTTGTATATCACCACTCGTTTAGGTCAAGCCATGCTAAGTTTCTTTGCTGCATTGATTGTTCTAGCTAGCCAATACTTTCTTCATCTTAGAATAGCCTCAAATTCTAATTTGAATATTTTCAAATACATCAATTTATTTTCAGCAATGGATTCAAAAACACTATTTTCTTCTTTTAAGACATTAAATGTTTTCAATACACCTATCCAAATACCTCTTATATTACTAATTCTCTTTGGCTTAAGTTTATTCCTCTTATATCTTTTACTCTTAAAACAAAGTGTCCATAGCAAGCAATGGAATAACAAGAAACTCACCTTGCCTAAACGAAAGAAGAGCTACCAGACATCGTTGTTCTTGAATGAAGCCTACAAGCTCTTATTCACGAATAAGGTTATCTATGTTTTTATACTGCTTCTAGTCTATGGACTCATAAGCGGGGTCACTTACTCTGATTCCCTAGACAGAAGAGACTTCTTGTATAAGAAGTATATAACGACAACAAATGGTTACGTAAATGAAGAGACAGATCGCTTTATCCGATCTGAAGAAGAACGATATGAGCGAATTTCGCAAAATCGGATTCAGTTAGCAGCGCAATATGAAAAGAAGGAGCTTGCTAAAGAAGACTATATGCTCGCTGTATCAGCACTAGATACCTGGGTCGACTATGAAATGGCCTTTAATCAATTCAAGTCTGAGGTAGAACGTGCAAAGGAATTAGGTTTAACTACAGTCGTATACAAAACAGGTTATGAAAAAATAATTGGCGATCAAGCTAGAGCGAACTATCTATTCTTAAATGTCATTGCTTCAATCTTTCTTGTGCTATCGCTCGCTCCATTTTACGCGTACGATAACAGTAGGGGTATGTCCAAAATTATTACACCCACAGTAAATGGACGAATGGTCTTATTAAAGAAAAAATGCTTAATCGCATCACTCATATCACTTGCCATAACGTTAATTACGACTCTCTCTTACTTCTTTGCTGTACTAAAGTTTTATGGCTACACACAGTTAAACGCTAATATCAATACAATCATTAGCTTTCCACTTAGCATACCTATCTGGCTCTATCTTATAGGGATAGTAGTACTGCTAGCCCTTGTCTATGCGATCTGTTCAATCGTGATTCTATTCATCTCCATGCACAGCAAGCGTGCCATCACTGCAATTGGACTATCAGGCTTACTGTTTATCCTACCTGCTCTACTTTTGTATTTAGGCATAAGACCTTAAACGCTTGTAAAGCCTCCATCAATGATAAAGTCAGAACCTGTTGCATAGCTAGAAGCGTGACTTGCCAGATACAAGGCAATGCCTTGTAGTTCATCTGGACTGCCCAGTCTTTCTTGTGGTGTTGCCTTAGTCCATATCGGTATCAAAGGTTTCAAGACTTTACTTTCCAAAGTCAGATCTGTTCCAATATAACCAGGACTGATTGAATTCACGCGAATACCCATTTGTGCCCATTCTACTGCAAGCGACTTTGTTAGTTGGATGACGCCCGCTTTAGACGCGTTGTACGACGCCTGTGGCTGAGGCTGATTTACAATATGAGCAGACATTGATGCAATGTTGATTATGCTACCGCCACTACCTTGTTTTTGCATCTGTCTGGCGGCTGCACAAGCAGTTAGGAATACACCAGTTAGGTTTACATCAAGCACCCTTTGCCAAGTCTCAAGGCTAGTCTCTAGTGCCGGTGTATTGATGCATATACCCGCATTACAGACCGCAATATCTAAACGACCTAAACGTCTTGTAAGCTTTGCTACAGCAGACTCAACAGATGCTTGGTCCCTTACATCCACTTCAAGGGCGATTACTCGGGGCAGATTGTCTGCATCAACAGCACTAGATAAAGAGAGTTCTTCTTCTAGTTGCTTTGCAGCAGCTTGTGCTGCCTCTAGATCCATGTCCAAGAGTGCAACAGCTGCTCCCGCATCTAAGAAAGCCTTTGCTATCGAGAGTCCAATGCCACGAGCTCCTCCTGTTACCAAAGCAACTTGCCCATCTAGCCTAAACTTTGCCAAGACTGATTCCATACCTATCTCCTTTTTGAGCTTTGATCCATCTCAATATGTAAGCCTAGACGTCTTAGGATCTAGCGTAATGCGTTTTGCAGTGCCTGCTTCCAACCGTTATTACCGATTGCAAGTGAATAGTTCACCACAAGTATATCTTGTATTTGCTGTGTTGAAACAAAGTCTGCCAAATTAATATTGCCCTTACGGGGATCAAAGACATACACCTGCTCGTAGTGTGCAGCTAAGTATGGCACCATAGCATTACCATAGGATTCTTTAATGACCATGATCCGTCGTCCATTCTTAACCGACGTATCAAACCTTGCGAGTCCATGGTCCCCTTCTGTGAAGGCCAAGTACTTATTGCCACTATTCACATCACGCTTCACCAAATCAATGGCATAGCCCGCTGACATACTAGCATCCGTGAATGCATAACCTGTAGCCTCTACTTTAGGCCTCCAATAGTCAACGTAGTCAGGGTTATCTTTTAGTCTTTTTGGCTGCCCTGCCCACGAATACAGTGTTCCTAAGAAATCACCTGGGATACGACCGTACTCCATTTCACTAAGTCCTAATGGCGTTATACCTGCAGCCTGTGCAAAGCCTCTGTAAGCGTAATATGCACCAAGTCCTGTCCAGTGATGGTCAGATCTAAAATATAAGTAATCGCCTACATGAGGTGCAATCGCTTGATAGGCAGGTACTGTCTTTATATTTCCGTTCAAGCGTCCATAGATGGTTTGAATGGCTGTTTCTTGTCTGCTAGAACCTTGTCTATAGCCTTCAGGTGCATAGAACTCTGCAGCTGTTGGTGCAACTAAACTATAGACTTGTGCACCACTAGCTGTATTGGCCACTTGATTGATTAAGTTTGCATAAGACGAGATGACAGCTTCACTGGAATAGAACACTTCAACAGCTCTGTCAGCAACTAGTAAAATACCTCCACTCATCTGCACATCTCCTGTATCAACTGTAGTGGCTGGAGTTGTTGGGGGAGCGGTTTCTACAGTTGTCGTAGCAGATGACTCTGTTGTACTTGGAGTTTTCGTCTCTATTGTGGTCTCTGTAGGCTTACTATCCGAAGTAGAGTCGTCACTAGTCTCGTCAGGCACATTTGAGCTAGGTTCACTTGGTACTTCACTCGTCTCACTTGATGTAGGGTCTTCTATAGATGTCTCACCAGGCTGTGGTTCTGAGATACTTTCACTACCAGTCGATGGTTCATCTGTTTCTGTTGTGTCATCTAGTGTTGGGAAGGTCACAAGATCCTTACCTTCATTACCTAAGTTCTCACCCAAGCCTAAATCTGCTCCTTGACCACCAGGACTGCTAATGAGTTGCACGGGATTGAGTCCAAATAAAGTACTCATCTGGCTAGTCAGCTCTTGATCGCTTGCAATGAAATGTTCACGCATCGGTAATTGATCCGTATAGTAACGGTCCAGTTCACTGTTATACTGGCCACTAAGCAAGGTACCCAGTTCGAGTGTCGGTAATTGCTGAAGCGTGCGCTTCTCTGCTTCTGATACAGTGTCTGGCTCTTTCAAAATATAAAGCAGTCCAATGAGTATCAGCGGTAAGAAGAAGGCTAATATAATGATTCTTTCTTTTATATCTTTCATGTGTCTACCTCAGTAAGCTTAAAAGCGGAAATATAAGAATGGATTGTACGACGAACCAGCAAGTGATGCGGTGGCTAAGAATAAAATGGCTGTATGCATCAATACCAAGGCCACGACTAGTGCAGGTGTAAGTTTCATGTGTGCGGTGACTAAGACAGAGCGTCCATCAATGGCGTCTTCTTGAACTTCATAGTGCGGCAAATCCACTCCCCAAGTATCTAGAGATTTACGTAGTTTTGAGACTACAGGTGTCATGGCTACAAGTGCTACTGCATACATCAAGAGATTGTTGAGCAGTAAGGTCCTTGCTTGTGCACTAAAGACTTCAGTACCGATACCAAACATCCGCAGGACAAAGCGTCCTGCATCACTAAGATCTGTGTAGTAAAAGAGTACCCAACCACCTAAAACAACTACAGCCATATACAGTGAGCTAAAGACTCTAGGTGCTTCCTCCATTTGCTTACGCCAAAAGAGCTTTTCAAGTGACAAGAACAAGAAGAAATATAGACCCCATAAAATGAAGTTCCAGCTTGCTCCATGCCATAGCCCTGTCAAAGCCCAGACAATGAACATATTGCGGAACTGATACTTCCTGTTACCGCCTAGAGGAATATACACGTAGTTTCTAAAGAAGCTAGAGAGTGAGATATGCCACCTGCGCCAGAATTCGGTAATGGTTCTTGCCACATAGGGGTAGCGAAAGTTCTCTTTAAATTCAAAGCCAAACATACGGCCAAGACCAATAGCCATATCCGAGTAACCAGAGAAGTCAAAGTATATTTGTAAGGCAAAGGCAATTAGGCCAAGCCATGCTTCCACTGTTGAAATCCCAGCGATCTTTGCTGGTTCCATTACTTGAGCGACAATTTCGCCCATGCGGTTGGCGATTAATACCTTCTTGGCTAGACCAATTAAGAAGCGGTTTACTCCTGCGGCAATACCGGCTACGGTGAGTTCACGGTCATCAATTTGCTCTGCTACATCACGGTAGCGTACGATAGGGCCTGCGATCAGTTGGGGGAATAAAGAGACGTAGAGCATGAACTTATGCCAAGAACGCTGTAAATACGCATCCCCTTTATAGAGGTCCAATACGTAAGTTAAGATTTGGAAGGTATAAAATGAAATACCAATAGGCAGACCAATTTTAGGTATAGGTAGGTTTACAAGTGGCAACACATTTAATTGTTCTACAATAAAGCCGAGGTACTTAAAAGTTGCAAGCGACGAGAGCATGACCGCAACGGTTATGGCTACAAATATCTTTCTTTGTTTCTCAGTACGCCCAGGGCTTTCCATAAGTAAGCCCATGATCCATGCAAACGTAGCCGTTGCTAGCATCAGTAAAATCAATACAGGCTCGCCCCACGCATAAAAGACCAGCGAGAATATTAGTAAAATAACATTCTGGATACGCACGGAACGTGTAAAGTAGACGCAAATCAAGCATAATGGAAGAAAAGCGTATATAAATAATAGACTTGAGAAAACCATTGGTCGCCCCCCAAAGTAGTATATGATGTACGCCTAATGATATCACTTTGGCGAACAAAGGTATGAGAGGAATGTATTTGTATGAAAATCTTAACATTAGAAGCCTGTGTCGATTCAACAGAATCTGCCCTAATCGCAGCCGATAACGGTGCGACTCG
>CAYXVJ010000034.1:0-15403 GCA_964468675.1 uncultured Oscillospiraceae bacterium | reverse complement strand
ATAAGGGATGGTCGTGGACCATCTTTATTTCACTTCATTTTACAATTCGCCTCTTCCCGAGATATCCATATATTAAATATGGCTCTAATCGGACAGGACAAGTTGCGTATCAACGCGCAAATCTCACATTAGGTGATACAACTATTAACTCGCTAGGAGATTTTGCCATCGTTAAATTAACAGGAGCTGACGTTCCAACGAATCGTGTCTTTGGCAATGTCTATATTACTGGTACCTATTCTTCAGTACCAGAGGGAACAGCAATCTACAAATATGGAGCTACATCTAAATATTCTTATGGATATGTTACTGCTATGTCCATAGCTGTAACATATCAACATGGCCTTTTTAACATCTATTACGTAAGAGGACTTTATCGATCAACCATGACTAATGCTTCTGGAACAGATGCAATTTCTCCAGGTGATAGCGGTGGTACAGTGTACATTAAAGATGGAGGAGCGAATAAAATTCACGGCATTGTAACAGCTAGAGTAGAGCCAACAAGTGGAAATCCTGCTACGATTATGTACTCTACTCCAATATATTATGTTCAACATGCTGGATTTACAGTGAAGTTGAATTAGAGTGTATGCAAGTGATTAATGAGAGGTATTGCAATGTTAGATCAGATAACAAATCCAAAGTTTGGCAAAATATGGATTCTAGCTTTGGTATCGGCAGTTTTATTTTTAGCTTTTATATTGCGACTGGTGATCGTTGTCGTTAGCAATCAGCAATTGAAATCATCATTTACTGAAAGTCCAGTACACAGACAATATATTAATGAAGTACCTGTTGATGAAATTGATTATGCTTCTCTAGATGCCATCTTCCCTAACGCCACATCTCCAGTTCTATTTGACTTACAGGATACAATCTTGGCACCTAAAACCATCAATTATTACAAAGACATTAATGATACCTCATCTGCAACTTATACTATAAATAAAGATGATACGATCACAGTACTTAATTCAAAAGGAAACTCATTGTACGAACATGGTGCTGGCTTATTAACGTATCCCAGTTATAAGAAAGGTTGGCGCTATGCCAAACCATTTCAAGTAGAAGGAAATACACATGATGAGATGCTCTATGTAGAACTAGACTCCATCGAAGCAGTTGCTAGTGTGTATGCAGATTTAAATCCTGCTATCAGCAGAGGTGGGCTAAATTCAACTGCAGTAAAAAATATTACACTCAATATAGACAAAATGTTCTATACATCAGGGGTTTATCTCTCTCCAGATTATTATGCTGCTAAGTTGGCAATATTAGATTGGTCCATCTTAGCACTATCCGTTCTACTATTTTCTGTCTTCCTCGCCTATCGCTTTATCAGAGTCAGATAAAAGATAAAGAGCTGATCTAGCGTTCATGAATTCAGCATATGCATATTGCGATCTGATATTTAACTTCATCCTGTCATTGAGCTAGTCCAAGACTGTAGGTACCCAAAATTTCTGAGAATTATGACTGGCATCTTGTTATTATTCTTAATAAAGCCCTGTTATAACACTGTTACTAGTGAAGAGCAGGGCTTTACCTTTGCTTACTCATAGTAATGATATAACCATGAGTAAGCAAAAGAAGAACACTATCTATCAAAAAACCAATGGCATGATTCATGTCTGTCCAGTCTTGGAGCGTATTGGGACAAAGAGAAGCAACAGGCTAGAACCAAGCAGGTTTACATCGATAAATTGGATCCGAAGATGGATGATTTGATTACATTCAAGCACTTATGCACGCATGGTGTAACGGCAGTCAACAAAGTAGTCACGGCAATGACCAGTGTAGTGGGTCCATCTTTAGTCATCGTGGAAGTGAAGAAACAACTGGGTTAAGCTAAAGTCTTGGCCAAGACGTCCCTGAATGGGGCTATGTGATCTTGTCTTTGGCTGAGTTATTACTCTACAAGGTCATCACTCACGCATACAATGACCTGAATGAAGCAGGCAGGGCTTGTCGATGCACAGCGCTTTAATAGTCAGAGGATGAGTGAGCTCGTGGTCTCCTTCACCACAGATGAAGAGCAAAGCTTTTCAAGTTTTTGGACAGAAGATTCAGTCGTTAAAAGACCATCTGTGCTACGACATCACATCTATCTCTTGTGCTGAACAAAATGAGTATGTGCGCAACGGTTACAACCGCGATAAAGAAGCCCTACCCCTTAGTTTTCGTATGCTCACAGGCAGCATCTATGATGTGGTGACCGTGTAAAACCTGCTCAATCAACTTGATAAACTACAGTTCCAACAGCTCATACGGTGATGGATCAAGGCTTCTACAGCAGACGATGAGCAGTTTTATGCCCATACAGTCTCAAACAGCTGGTGTGAGGCACGTAGACTTTGATACCTGTATTTCTGTTTTGTTCCCGAAAAGCAAACGGATGACATCAAGGCCTTGGATCAGAAACTAATCTTATGGAGTGATGAATTGGTGAATCACAAGGAAGTTGCAGCACATGGTGAATACAGCACCCAGTTCTTTCATGTGAAGGAGACACCCAAACTTGGTTGCACGGTAAAGATGAACCTTAAGGCTTTTCAAGCCGCAAGAAAACCTTATGCAAGCTTCAGGCTCGTCGTCTCCACAAATATCAAAGATGGTTTAGAGACCTTAGCCATCTGCCGTGAAAAGGATGTCATCGAGAAGAGTTTTGATGACTTGATGATCGACTTAGATATGAAGCGATTACGTGTTCAAACAGCAAAATGGTTGCAAACTAGACTCTTCATTCAATTCATTGCTTTGACACTCTTATCCGAGATACGGATAGGTCAGGCGCGAACATGAGTTAGTGGGCAAATATGTAGCCAAGAGTCTCTTGATGGAGTTGGAATCCTTGACCAAGATACACTACAACGGTACCTATAAGGATAAGCTCAGTGAAGCCATCAAGGTACAGCTACAGATCTTAGAAGCTTTCGGTATAGATTTGAGTACCTCATAGTTATAAAAGTTCGAGAATTTACATTAGATAGACAGGCTTAGTGCTACTAGGCCTTTTTCTATCTAAGCAGTTTCCTTTGTATTGAATTTTACTCGGTAAGATTAGCCTAAACAGCAATGCTTAACTTAGTAAATGCAAGGAATCATATTTTTGTTCTTGTTTAAAGGGACGTTTCGTTTATATTGGATTTCTTGCTTTTCCTAAAACATTAAGAAATAGTTAATCTTTACCTTGTTAATTCCTGATTAGGGCATGTTATAATCAGGTTAAATTTATGCTTGTAAAGTCATATATTTTACATTATTTTGGAAGTGAGGCAGGAGAGATTGCATCAAGTTGATAACGCAATAATCATGGCGGCGGGTATCTCTAGTCGCTTTGTACCACTATCGTATGAGTTACCTAAAGCACTCATTCCAGTACGCGGTGAAATATTGATAGAACGACAAATCAGGCAATTGCGTGAAGCTGGTATTAATGAGATCATTGTAGTAGTGGGCTACAGACATGAGCAATTCGAGTATTTAGAAAAACGCTTTGGTGTCACTTTAGTCTATAACCCTGAGTACGCGCTCAGAAACAACAATGCGAGTCTTTATTACGCAGCAGAATATTTAAAGAATACCTATGTTTGCTCTGCAGACAATTACTTCTTAGAATCTCCTTTCAAAGCAGCAGTAGAAGACAGCTATTATGCTGCCGTATACTCAGCTGGCCCCACAGATGAATGGTGTCTTACTGTAAGCGATGAAGACCTGATCACTCATGTAACAATTGGTGGTCAAAACAGTTGGTACATGCTGGGGCATACATTCTGGACGGCTGATTTCAGTCAACGGTTTCTAAACATCTTAAATCGTATTTACGATGATGAGGATACTAAAGATTTACTATGGGAGGGCATTTTTATGCAAAATTTAGATCTCCTCCCCATGAAGATAAAGCGCTACCCACAAGACATGATCTTTGAGTTTGATTCATTAGATGAGTTACGCATCTTTGATGCCAGCTACCAGGAAAAAAGCAGCTCTAATATTCTTTCGTCTATAGCAGAGCAGATCGCTTGTAGTGAAGGCAGTTTACATACATTGTTACCGCTAAAAGATGCTACGGGAATAGTCACGGGTTTTACTTTCGATTCACCAAAAGGCCAATTTGAATACGATTATGCACAAGCAAGATTAATGGAGTACCAAAGATGAGCGGGGCAATAGTAGAAGAAACTCATAGCCAAGAAATCAGTAAGATCATGGTGAAAATTTTAAACGATGGCCTAGTACTAGACATCAAACGCTTAGGTGGCATGACTAATTACACTTATGCCGTTACGCTCTCTTGTGGACAATACATCGTGCGTTTACCCGGTGCAGGTACCTCTGAACTGATTAACAGGGACCATGAGAAAGTGAGTACAGAATTAGCTTATTCGCTCGATATTTGTGAACCAATTTTATACTTCGATGCCAAGTCAGGTATCAAGGCTGCTACATACATCACGGATGCAGTGACCTTATCTCCTGTAATGATGCGCGAGCCTAAAATCATCAAAGAAGCAGCCGCATTACTCCATCGCTTACATACGAGCGGTCAAGATACGGGTGTACCTTTTGATGTGTTTGATATGGCTATCCACTATGAAACATTCATTATTCAGAATAAAGGCACCTTTTATGATCACTACGATGATGTAAGGGCGAAGGTCATGGTGTTTAAAGAGCAAATCGATACGTGGCAGATACCCTTGGCACCTTGTCACAATGACCCACTATGTGAGAATTGGATTTTAGGACCAAAACGTTTGTATCTAATCGATTGGGAATACGCAGGCATGAATGATCCACTATGGGACATTGCAGATATCTCTTTGGAAGCAAATTTTGATGCACACTTGGATCAAATACTATTAGATTCCTACTTCAGTCGGAAGCCAACGGACAAAGAGCTCTTTCGTTTTCAAGTAAACAAAGTTTTTGTAGATTTCCTATGGAGTTTATGGGGGAAAACCAGGGTTCCTTTTGATGGAGAGGTAATGGAGCTTTATGCCTTGGAGCGTTTCCAAAGACTAGAAAAGAATCTTGCGATGGTTCATTCACTTTGCGATTAACTCATTTTGAGAAACCTTTTGGGATAGCAATTGCTTGTCGTCTCTTTGTTTGGCGTTTTCTCTATTCTCCTCTATTCGCATCAATAAATAGCGACCACCAACTGCTGCACTAAAACCGATGTTATAGATGTTTTCTTCCATAACATCTGTGATTTGAGCATGGTATTCAACTTGATGTGTCAATAAATGATCAACGGTTTCTTTGGCTTTCTTAAGATCGTTTATGTCAAGAGAGAGTCCCAATTGATCTCGCAGGGAGATGTCTAGTGGTATAGCTGCTATTTTTTGATAGTTCGGGTTCATGATTTTCATCGGTGTGTTGATAAACAAACAAGGTTTTTTCGTTGCATACGAGAATTCGTGGGCAATGGTCGACCAATCTGTAATGATCAAGTCAGAGGTATAGACTGTTTTATTGGAAGAGAAATCTCTTTCTAAGACGAAATCAAGACCCATTCGTGCAGCGTAGGTGTTTTCAATTTGTGTTAATTTCTCAGGAAAGCGTTTGGCATATTCAGGATGTGGACGCAAGGTAATGTGATAATCCCCCTGGAATAAACTACTTAATAGATCATCTAGACAAAGATCAAAAATATTATCTGCCTGCCAAGATGGTGCAATCAATATTCGAGCTTTTTCTCCTGTTTTACTTGCAGGCCTAGTTACAGATTCTAGCTTGCCATAAGCTGTTTCATCTAGGTGGTCTTTGCTATCTGAATTTGCCACCTGTCTTAGTAAGTCATCTAAGAGTGGAAAACCTGTTTTGACGAGGCGTTTTGGAGCAAGTCCGTAAGCGGCTTCCGTTTGTCTAACTTCCTCAATATGGTTTGGTCCATAGCAAAAAATAGTATCGTAGTGGTCGAGTGCGCCTTCACGAAGCATTAAGTGAAAGCTCGACATGCCATGGTCTAAGTAGATGTACTCAATCGATGAGCTGACAATGGAACGCTTAATATGGAAACGTTCTAGATCTGCTAAGGTCATGACGACTATTTTCGCATCCATCTTCATCATAAAAGGGATTAAGGCTTGAGGGCCTATGTAATAGCATTCTAGTTGCGGCTTATCGAGCGAGAAGACTTGGTCGTTTATATCGCTGCTGACATAATGAATGGTGACGTCCGAGTGATCCATTATATAATCCATAAAGCTTGCAAAATACTTATAGAAGCCGCTGCCTTCTGAATAGAATACGATGTCTTTATCCTGGCCGAAGAAACGCTGGCTATCTTGTCGTTCACGCTTCCTTGCAGCTCTCTTTGCGCTTTTTTCTTCTATTCGTTCTGCTTTTGTTTTTACTTCTTTTGCGATTCGTTTGCTGTAATCGATGTACTTCTTTGGGTCATAAATGAGATTACAAAGGTAGGTTACTGGAATTGAAAGTACATTACCAAATATCCAATAGAGGCCAATGGCATTCGGTACGAAAGCGGCAAAGGCTCCAGAGAAAATCGTCATAAAGATGGCCATGCTGGCTTGGAACAAACGATTTTGCTCTCTTTGTAATACATTCGCATGGTTTTGTACAAGGGCTAAGGCTAGAGCACTAAGGCCTGATAGGATCGGTATTAAAACGCTAAAGTCACTTGTGCCAGGTCTCGAGAGAAGATCTAAACCCCAAAAACTGAAGTCTAGCTTTACGATGGCATCCACTACTGCGCTCATAGAGGGCAATCCAATGAATACATCTGCTTGTTTGCGGATTGCTTCGATCATTGAGATTTGATTATTTGATGCAGCAATCTCATTAGGGAATAGCTCGGCTACTTTATCGGCTAGTAAAGTAATCTGTTGAGGGTTTAGATTCAAGAGGTGTTGCAAGGGATTGTAAATGACATTGATTAAACCAATGACCATTACAACTTGTAAGAGTAAAGGTAAGGTCCCGATAAATGTACTGTAGCGTTCACGCTTGTACAATGCTTTTTGCTCTTTTGCAATCAGTTCACTATTGCCTTCGTAGCGTTGATTGATATCCGCTAGTAGAGGCTGTAATTTGAGCATCTTTATAGAGTTTCGTTGCGCCAATAAAGATAAAGGCAAGAGGATGACTTTGGTGAATACAGTAAATAGCAGTAATGCAGCGGCATAGTGATCTAGCAGGTGATAGCACCAGCGCATTAAAAGGCCTAGTGGTGTACCAAATATAATGTTCAATAATTCCATATGCTCAATCCTTTACCCGTGTACGTGCTGTATCTTGAATTCATCGACTTTATCCCAGTTCGCAAAATCACGTGCATCCCCAGTAATAGCGAACTTTTCAACATAGTTCCGTTTACTGTCGCGATCATACACGCGGTAATAGCTGTAACGTAATAGCTCATCATCTTCTTTGACATCAAAGTAACCCTTGCCATATCCATCTGGGGCAAGTCCTGCCTCTTGAATCAGGGTTGAAAGAAACATCTCAGATGAGACTGGTGCGTTGTTTAGCATAAGTGGGTTAGATGCTCCCTTAGGTTTAACAAATAGACCTGTCGTAATCGCATAGTCGAGAGCATAGTAGTCTTTTGATTTACCATGGTCACCCGTGATAACGATGGTGGAATTATCATAGAGGCCAAGTTCTTTTAGCTGGTTTAAGTATGTTCTAACAATGTTAAAGCTGGCCTTCATTTGCATTGATTGTGAACCTTTTTCGCCCTCAGGAAGCTTATTGGCATCTTCATCTAGGATGAAATCGTGCATGCCATTTAGATGCAGGTAGATGTAGTTCTTCTTATGCTCTCCAATGCTTAAACCTTCCTCTTCTAAAAGATCCATAACGAAAGCATCATCTGTTCTATAAGGTAGTGCATTCGTATTGGATTTTTCTGTGTGTACAACTGAAGAGAAGTCATTGCTTCCAATGTGGAAATTGGCTTTTAACGCGTGTGGGGCATAACGAAAGGAAGAAAGGGTAAACATTTTTATGAGCATATCTTTGTGGTCTATACTGATATCTTCCTCATCTATATTGTCTGCGATACCCTCTAATTGTGAAATATCAGTATAGAGGTAAGGAGAGGCCATATATAGCTTTGTTTCGTAAGCTGCTTCTTTTAGATCTGGGTAAAAGCTGGACCCTTGCCAAGCCAAACGAAAATAACGATCTGCTGGCATTTCGTAATGGGATAGCTTTCCAGTTACGAGATGAGCTGCAGCTGGATAGGTACGACAGTATGCTGTTACATTATTTGTGAATCTGGTGAAGCCATCTAGATCGTCATAAAAGCTTGGATCTTCTTTTAACATGTCTTCAATATAGCGCTGGTCGAAACGATCGAGTAAGATGACAATGATGTTCTCATCTGTGCCCATCTCTAACATGCCGCGTGTAGACAAATAACGGCCTTGATGCTGTTCACTTAAAATCTTGTTATTCGCAAAGCTATTGATAAGGGCAATCGCTTGCATAACGATTAAGATCAGCGACAAGTAAGTTAGAACATTGCGCCAAAGTTTTGGCTTAAAATAGCGTATAACAAAAGGGATTAAAAGGATGCACAAGCAAACAATTAAGTTCTTGATGGCGTGCGCGCTATAGTCGTTCCAAGGAATACTGTCTCCCGTTAATTGTCCTAAATCGAGATTTAAGAAATTACCTTGAATATAGAAGACCAGGTGGAGGCCAAAGACCAGCGAGAGTATCAAGTCAAACAAGCGGCCTCGTATAGAGGAAATCAAAAGTGATAAGAGAACAGTTGCAGGCAAAGAAAATAGTAAAACAGGTCCAATTAAATCAGTAAACAGAAAGGGATAATAGCTGCTATTTGTTGCATAGAGATCCAAGATGCCAAAAATAAAGACAGTAAAAACAATAGCAAAAACGGTAAGTAAGGTATATAGATAACGTTGCTTGAAGGAACGAGTATCGTAAAAGAGGTATGCTAAGCGTGTTTTAGGCTGTACCGTGCTAGGCGCAATGTCATCTTTCTCTTCAGTTTTCACGGGCGTGTACTGTTGTCTTGTCTGTCCATCATCTATCGCATCGATTAGTTCATAGCGACGTAGTAAATCCATATTAGAACTTTTCAAATTCGAAGCCTCTGCATGCTTCGAACTTGAAAAGCTCTTTTTGATCTGTTTTCTTTCAAGCGCTGTAAGTTTGTGACCGCGTTCATTTGCTTTACGCTTGGCTTCACTCAAGACTTTTCGTTGCATGAAATGAATGCGGATATTTAGTAATTTGGCTTTGAATTTCGATGTGAAGAGTGTAAAGCCTAAACTAAGGGATATAAATAAACCTGCAATGATTTGAATGATATAAGAGGTTGTAGCAGGATCTATATAAGCGGCAACCGGTATATTAATAGGTAATTGCACTAAGCTAAACAATGTAAATGCTCCATCAACAAGAGTAGTAAACATATCATCCAACCATTTCCAAATTTAATCGTGGTGTGCTTCAACCTAAGCTTCAAACTTACTTGATTGAAGTGCTAACTAGTAGCTGCAAAATGCAGTATAGCATGTTTCCATCAGTCTAAATATACATTATAATAGGAGGAGAAAAATTTATATTTCATTAAGGATTTAATATCCTGGCAAGAAATAATGGATAAAACTGAATACTAGCTGAGAAGGACATATGCTATGGCTAATTAGGCCAGACACATGCTCAGAAAAGCAAGTGGCAGTAAAATAAAACAATTGACAAATCTTTAGCAGGCATGCTACAATCTAGTAGCTCTGCCCGCAGAGCATTATTTTTTGTGCAAATGATTCAGAAGTAGAGGAGATTAGACAATGGCAGCTAAAACTGGTGTCAGAGATAAAATTACCCTCGCTTGCGATGCTTGCAAGCAGCGTAACTATATCACGAAGAAGAACAAGAGAAATACCCCCGATCGCCTTGAGATGAAAAAGTATTGCCGCTTCTGCAAGAAGCATACAGTTCATCGCGAAACGAAGTAAGGTGTAAAAATGGCTAAGAAGAATCAGAATCAGTCGAAGAAGAACGAGAAATCTGTCTCCTCAGCTGACAAACAGAAGTCTAGGAAGAAGCAAGGTAATAAACCTAGCTTTATGGCGCGTTTTAAGCGTTTCTTCCGCGATTTGAAAGCGGAATTGAAGCGGATCATCTGGCCAAGTAAGGATAAGATGGTTCACTCAACAGCCGTTGTCCTCTCGGTCATTCTGGCTGCAGTTCTGGTCATCTGGGCTGTTGACACGATCGTCAACTCCGTGCTGACTGCAGCAGGTTTCTATGATCCGATGAACATCGAGACTGCTGCTACCACAACTGTAAGTGCAACTGACGACGAGACAGAGACCTCGACAACAGAAGGAACGGTTGATGTAACCGATCCGGATGAGGAAGAGAGCGATAACGAATGATAGATAATTTGGATCCGAATACGGATGATAAGAAGGATTTAAACCAAGACAAGAGTCCAGGTTATGAAGACATGGCAGGTCCTGGTGATTTTGATCCGGATATCGTTCTATCGGAAGAAGAGCAGGAAGCTCGTGATGCCGCCAGTGAAGAATCTGACGACGGAGCGAAGTGGTATGTTATCCATACCTATTCCGGTTACGAGAACAAGGTGAAGATTACCCTTGAGCAGATTGTAGAAAACCGTAATATTCATGACTTCATCCAAGAAGTGTCTGTTCCGATGGAAGAAGTCGTTGAGATTAAGGACGGCAAGAAGAAAACCTCGATGAAGAAACTTTATCCAGGTTATGTCTTGGTCAAGATGGTCTTAACCGATGAAATCTGGTACATCGTACGTAATACACGTGGTGTGACTGGTTTCGTAGGACCTTCATCCAGACCTGTACCACTCACTGAAGAGGAACTCGCTATTATGGGTATGACCACCGAGTGGGAGCCCATCGTTGATTATCAGATTGGCGATAGCGTGAAAGTCATCAGTGGACCATTAGATGGGTTTATTGGTACTGTTGAGCATATCAACACAGAAAAGAAGAAGGTAAGGGTCTTAGTGTCCATGTTCGGCCGTGAAACACCGGTTGATCTTGAGTTCACACAAGTCATTAGCCTTCAGTCGATTTAATTCGGCACATTTACATTGACTTAGAGCCATAAGGCTATAAGATAAAACGGTACTTACGCGTCCACAACAGTAAGTGCTAAGAAATTTGGGAGGTGGACAATTATGGCAAAAAAAATTGCAGGTTACGTAAAATTACAGATCCCAGCAGGTAAAGCCACACCAGCGCCACCGGTAGGACCAGCCCTTGGTCAACATGGTATTTCGATACCACAGTTCGTCAAGGAATTTAATGAGAGAACAGCAAAAGATGCAGGTCTCATCATCCCTGTTGTAATTACAGTGTATGCTGACCGTTCTTATACTTTCATTACTAAGACTCCTCCGGTTCCGGTTCTGTTGAAGAACGCCATGAAACTCGATAAGGGTTCTGGTACACCGAATCGCGATAAGGTCGGTACAATCAAGATGTCAGAGGTCATGAAGATCGCTGAAATCAAGCTTGTCGACACCAACGCATCTGATCTCGACTCTTGCGCACGCATGGTAGCCGGTACGGCTCGTAGCATGGGCATTGTAGTCGAAAAGGATTAATGACGGAAGGAGAGTTAAGTCATGAAAAGAGGTAAGAAGTATCTCGAAGCAGCTAAGCTGATTGATCGTGAAACACAATATGAGGCTTTTGAAGCACTCGAATTGGTCACAAAGGCAGCTCCAGCTAAGTTCGATGAGTCTGTAGAAATTCATCTTCGCTTAGGCGTTGACTCCCGTCATGCTGACCAACAGGTTCGTGGCGCAGTCGTACTACCACACGGTACAGGTAAGACCGTACGTGTTCTAGTGTTCGCTAAGGGTCCAAAGGCTGATGAAGCAAAGGCTGCTGGTGCAGACTTTGTCGGTGCAGATGATCTCGTACAAAAGATCACATCCGAAAACTGGTTCGACTTTGACGTAGTCATTGCAACTCCAGATATGATGGGTACAGTTGGTCGTTTAGGCCGTGTCTTAGGTCCAAAAGGCCTGATGCCAAACCCTAAGTCCGGTACTGTTACAATGGATGTCGCTAAGGCGATTGAAGATGTTAAGGCTGGTAAGATTGAGTATCGTTTAGACAAGAGCAACATTATTCACTGTCCGATTGGTAAAGTATCATTCGGTGCTGAAAAGCTCTTTGATAACTACAAGACACTCGTCGATGCTGTCATTAAGGCTAAGCCTGCAGCAGCAAAGGGTCAATACGTTCGTAGTGCATCCTTGTCTTCGACAATGGGTCCTGCCGTTCGTTTAAACAATCAAAAGCTGATCTAATTTTATTTTTGAATCAATAAATATGAAGGTAGTGGTTTTTAATCACTACCTTTTTTAATATAGAATAAGTTGTTCTTATCAATGCTTGTCATCTCTTTTAGGGGTTTTGTATCATCTGGATACCGCGTCTTAGTGTCTCTTCATCGATCATGCCTTGTGAGCCTGCGACGATGACGCCTTCACTGTTGATGAAGTATGTAGTGGGAATGGAACGAATGCCATAATTGTAGAGCGCTTCTTGTTCGGTATCAAAATAGATAGGGAAGGTGAAGCCTTGCTCATCTATAAATGCTTGGCCAAGTTCCATGGTCTCGCGCTGACCGTCTACAACATCAACCATCATAAAGTCGATTTCTCTACCTAGTTCTTGATAGACACGTTCAAAGTCTGGCATCTCTTCTTTACATGGTGGACACCAGCTTGCCCAGAAATTTAAAACAATTGGTTTTCCTTGTCTACTAGAAAGGCTAATGGACTTGCCCGTTTGATCTAAGACATTGAAGTCTGGTGCATAGACTTTTGTCTCGGCTTCTGTTTCGTTTGTAGCGTCCAGGTCGCTTGAACTGTTCGTTTCATTTGTAGTCGTAATCGGTGTAGGGGTGGCACCCTTGTAGGTGACGAGTGAATCCTTATCTACACGGTCGGATAGTCTTTGATAGACTATGCCTGCGATGACGATTAGAGCGAGTAAAGCTAAGGATAGGCTAAGGAGGCGTTGTTTGTTATTCATTTATAACTCCCATCTATACAGCCAAAAGGGATAGTAAACGTCCCATGTGGCCTGTAGCCATTAGTATACCGATTAAGATCAAGAAGATACCTGATACTGTATTAATGACTTTATAATGTCTTTTGATGAAATCAAAGGTGGTCTTTAGTTGGTCGATTAAGACCGCACTGAGGATAAAGGGTAGACCTAAGCCCATGGAATAGACCAAGAGCATTAAGACTCCACTTAGAGTTGAGCCGCTAAGCGATGCCATCATAAGGGCGGAACCAAGGAAGGCTCCTACGCAAGGTGTCCAGCCAATGGAAAAGACGATGCCGAACAGTGCTGCGGATAAGGTGTTTAGTTCTCGGTTATGTGAAGCATGGTGCTTTTGTTTGTTGAATAGGGGGATAGAGATGACACCTAAATAACTCAAACCAAATAGTATAACCACAAGGCCAGAGAAGAGATTGAACCACAGTTGATAGCGGATTAGGAATTGTCCGACTAAGCCTGCAAATGCACCCAGTAGTACAAATACGACTGTAAAGCCTAAGACAAAGGCTATGGCATGTTTAAGTACAGCCTTCTTGCCACCTTCAGTTCCTGAAAAGTAAATCAGGTAGATTGGCAGCATGGGGAGCATACAAGGCGATATGAAGGTGATGATTCCTTCCATAAAAAGCAGTACATATTGCATGTCACAATCTTATTCTGAAATTGCTTAGAAGAATAGAGCGTGAAGACTTGACAAAATCTTTTTATTTGTGCTATGATTCGTCTGTTGCCTAAGACAGCAGGAGCAAAGTTCAATATATTATTGATTTCGATGCTTAAACTTTCCTGCCGAGGATGATATAAATAATAGTTGATAGATGTTTATTTTTTGAATATCTCTCGTTTGTTTATCTTCTTCCTTCAAGTCTATGGCTCGAAGGTTTTTTTATTTTTAGAAGAAGGAGGATAAGATATGCCAAGTGAGAAAATATTACAGGCAAAGCAAGCTGCTGTAGCTGAATTGGCTGAAGAACTCAAGGGTGCTTCTACCTTAGTGGTAGCTGACCATCGCGGACTTTCAGTTGCTCAAGATACAGAACTTCGTGCGGCATTACGTAAGGCAGATGTCACCTATAAGGTTGTGAAGAACAGCATTTTGACACGCGCCAGCGAAGCTGCAGGTCTGGAGAATATGGAAGAACTCTTTAAGGGTCCTTCTGCAATCGCTTACAGCTCTGATCCGATCGCAGCTGCGAAAGTCATGCATGACTTCGCATCTAAGTTTGACAAGCTCGAGATCAAGGGTGGTGCCTTGGAAGGTGAAGTAGCAGAACTATCTGCACTCAAAGCCTTAGCCTTGATTCCGCCGGTCGAGGTGCTTTACGCACAAGTTGTTGGTGGTCTTGCATCCCCAATTACTGGACTCGCTTTGATTCTAGACGCTGTTCGTCAGAAGCTAGAAGAAGAAGGTGGCGAAACTGCCGCCAGCATCGTTGCCCCTGCTGAAGAAGCAAGCAGCGATGAAGTATCAACTGCCGCTCCTACAGAGGAAGTTGCAGCTGAAGATGGAACTGATGCTTAAGTAAGTAACAGATCTACTACTAGGTGTTAACACCTAAACTAAGGGCATAGCCCTAATAAAGATTTAAATGTGGAGGAATCTATCATGGCTAGTGAGAAAATCACGAAGTTTATCGAAGAAGTTAAGAGCTTAAGCGTCCTCGAACTCTCTGAGCTAGTAAAGGCTTTAGAAGAAGAGTTCGGTGTATCCGCTTCAGCAGTCGCAGTTGCAGCACCTGGTGCAGCAGACGCACCTGCAGTTGAAGAGCAAACAGAGTTCACTGTTGTCCTTAAGGCAGCTGGTGCACAAAAGATTGCTGTTATCAAGGCAGTACGTGAGTTAACAGGCTTAGGTCTTAAGGAAGCTAAGGGTCTTGTTGATGAAGCACCAAGCGACATCAAAGAGAACGTTTCCAAGGAAGAAGCAGAAGAAGCTGCTAATAAGCTAAAAGAAGCTGGCGCAGAAGTCGAGTTGAAGTAAGCTAAGACTTTATAAATGCTTTTATTTGAAGCGGTTAGGTGTAAACTTAGCCGCTTTAATTTATTTGGGTAGAAAGCATTTTCCTTAGGGGTTAAGGGCTTTTTGATGAATTGGACAGGTCTTTAGCTAGAATTTAAGATTAATTTAACTTTTGCACATTCTTCGTTTAAGTCGTTGACAAAAGCTTAAAGCCTTGCTATTATTAGCAAGCGTTGTCAAGCAAGGACGTTACTGATCTAGCTGAGTGCGCTGCACCTTAAGTGGGAGAACCACTGAAAAACGAATATATGGCGGTATAGCTCAGTTGGCCAGAGCATTCGGTTCATACCCGAAGAGTCGT
>CAYXVJ010000033.1:12371-15682 GCA_964468675.1 uncultured Oscillospiraceae bacterium | reverse complement strand
TTCTAGAGAAGTATAAGGGGTCTTGGTAGCCTACAGCACTTGCAGCCTCTGCAATCGTCATATTGAATTGTTCCATGAGTTCACAAGCGCGGTTGATGCGAAGATTAATGATGTATTCACTAGGTGAACAGTCCATACATTCATTGAATACGGTACGGTATCTGCTTGTACTTAAGTGTTCCATCTGTGCCAAGCTGTCTATAGAGATGCTACTGGCCAAGTGTTGGTGGATGTAGTGCAGTGATGTTTTTATGCGTAGCTGTATAGAGAAATCAGTCGACCTTATATCAGTGCTTCTTCTAGCTAACATAACCAGTATGCGTGATAGCAAGGTTTTAGTTGCAAGATCCATGTGCTGGTCTCGGAAGATAAACTCTGTGAATAACTCTCTAAATGCCGTATGTACGCTTTCGGATAGTCCAGCTGTAGCATGAAAGCCATCAGGCCAAAGCTCCTCTAGCATTGGGGCTACATCTTTGCCTGTAAAGTGTATCCAAAAATAGGTTATCGAATCCTCTAAGCTCTGATAGAAATATTCTGTATGAGGAGGGATGAGGATCAGGTCGCCTGCTTTCATGTGTGTGGACTTGTTCCCGCTTTTCATTAAGAGTTCACCGCTCCACATGTATAAGAGATAGTAGTCGTGGCGACCTTCAAGGTTATGCGTACTAAAACGTCTGTCTAAGACGACTCTGCCACAGCAATTCACATATAAATTCGAATCTAAACATTCGATGTTATTCTCATCGATCTCTGGTGTTCGATAGTATGACTCCATAGATAGTTGCATGATACACCTCGCTTTATAAGTAGATTACAAAAGAATAGTCGATTTGTCCATGTTTATAACGGGTTGGTCAATCGTAGTTTTAGTAAGAAAACAATAAAATGGACTTAAAAAGGGAGGTGCTTTAATGAAAAAATCATTGAATGCTTGGTCTGTACCAGATAATGTCAGTTTTGAGGATATGTTTACGCAATTACGCGAAGCTGGATTTGATGGTGTTGAGTTGAATGTTGACTCACCTGGTAGACAGGCACACTCGTTAACACTTGAGACAACAAAAGAAGAATTAGCAGAAATTAAGGCGCTTGCAGATGCTGCAGGAATCGAAATTGCTGGTATCTCGACTTCACTTGGAGGACAAACAGGATCCAATAAGGAAGCATTGAGAGATGAGCAAAAGCGTGTTCTATTAAAGCAATTGGAATGTGCTAAGGCACTTGGTGCTGATGCTATCCTTACCGTTCCTGGTGGTATGGATCCAAACCCGCCTGCACCTAACCATGGACCAGAAGAGACTACATTAAAAGAAGCACAAGAAAATTCACTTCGTTTCTACTTGGATTTAAAAGAAGAAATTGAAGCTTCAGGTATACAAGTAGGTGTAGAGAACGTCTGGAACGGCTTCTTCACATCTGCCTTCCATATGGCAGCCTTTATTGATGAGATTGATTCACCGAACTTTGGTGCTTACTTAGATGTAGGTAACATGCTTGAGTTTTCGAATCCAGAGCCTTGGATTGAGATACTAGGGGATCGCATTAAGAAGATTCATGTAAAGGACTTCATGCGTACAACAGGTACTTTCTCAGGTGGCGCTTGGGTCAATCTTTTAGAAGGTAGTGCGAACTGGACGAACATCATGGCGTGGCTAAGACATGTCGGCTATGACAATTACTTGACAGCTGAGTTACCAATTATTGCACACAAGCCATCTTACCTTTATGACATCACGTCAAAGGCTCTAGATATCATTATTAATTTATAAGGGGAATTTTATGAAAAAGCGTTTTGCATTGATTGGCTGCGGTGGTATTGGTCAATACCATTTAGACCATTTATTACAGTTTGACGATATTGATTTAGTGGGCTTTTGTGACATCATCTTGGATAGAGCAGAAGACTTCGCAAAGCAAGCAGGCCACGACAAGGCCTATGGACACTATCTGGAGCTCCTAGATGCTACAGATATCGACGGTGTATTCTTGTGCGTACCTCCCCATGAGCATGGTGAGATCGAGTTTGAATTAATCAAGCGTGGCATTCACTTCTTTGTTGAGAAACCAGTTGCTTTGGATATTGAGCTTGGTAAGTCCATTCGCGATGCCGCTAAAGCTGCGAACATCATTACGGCTGTTGGTTTCCAATGCCGTTATTCAGCTCTAGTAGAGCCGAATAGAGCATTTATGAAAGAACATCCTGTTGTGCATGCAACTTGTACCCGTATTGGTGGTATCCCAGATACACCATGGTGGACCAGTAAAACCTTGTCTGGCGGTCAAATGGTCGAGCAGACCATCCATAACGTGGACATCATCAGATACATGTTAGGTGAAGCAGAGAGCGTTGTATCCTTTGCGTCACGTGGCTTTATTGATGGTGGCAGCGACTACGATACAGACGATTTATCTTGTGCGCTTATCAAATTTAAGAGCGGTGCACTAGCGTCTGTCATGACGGGTTGTTATGGCGAGAGCGGTGCTAGCGCAGATAACAAGATTACCTTCAGTGCCAAAGATGCACGCTGTGACCTTCGTATTCTAGATCGTTTAGACCTCTATGGTGTTGAAGAAAAAGAAGAAGTTGCTAGCGATGAAGAAGGTTTCGTCATCAAGAGCGATGCAGGCTTCAAGAGTGTTAGCGGAGCAGATCAGTCCATCAAAGAAGATGTACAAGCAGGCTTGATCTGTGACAGAACCTTCATTGATGCCGTTATCACAGGTGATGCTTCGAAGATCTTATCCCCTTACGAAGATGGCTTGAAGTCCGTTGCACTCACTGTTGCATGTAACTTATCCATCGATCAAGGAACGGTCATTCACTTGGATGACTTGCTAAGATAAAGATTGAGTATCGTTCGTAATGGTATACTGTTCGTATTAACGGAGGTGTACAATGCAATTTGCAGAATTGATTGCGAAACGCTATTCGCTACGATATTTTGATCCGACACGTGAAGTGCCGAAGGCACTAGTAGACACGTTAATTGATAGTGCAATCCTTGCACCTACGGCACATAATCGCCAGGCATTTCACCTGTACCAGTTACAGGGAGAAGGCCTGGCGTTTGCTTTAAAAGATGTGACTAGTAGCCACTTTGCTGCGCCATTGGTCTTGGTCTTGGCTGAAAGAGAAGATGCTGCTTGGAGGCGGCGTGATGGCTATAGTAATTCTGCTGTAGATATTGGGATTGTGGGTACACACATCATGCTTATGGCAGAGCATTTAGGCCTTGGCTCATGCTGGGTAGGCTCTTTTGATGCAGCTAAGTTAAGTGATCTGCTAAGTTTAGAAGATGGCTTACATC
>CAYXVJ010000033.1:0-12361 GCA_964468675.1 uncultured Oscillospiraceae bacterium | reverse complement strand
TTGCAATGTTCCCGATTGGTTATCCATCGGATCGTGCAAGGCCAGGTCCGCTTCATAGTCAGCGTAAATCGAAAGAAGAACTAGTAACGAAGATTGATTTCTAGGGGGTAGCAGATGAATACAGTAAATAAGCTTAGCTTGCAAGATAAAGAACGCATTTTAAAGCATGTCGATCACACGGTGTTAAGCCCAACTGCTACTTGGGAAGATATCCAAACATGCTTAATCGATACAAGAAACTTACAGATGGCGTCTGCTTGTATCCCGCCTTCTTTTGTCGAGATGGCAGCTAAATGGCGTAAGTCTTTGCCCTCTTGTCAGCATATTAAAATTTGCACGGTCATTGGCTTTCCGAATGGCTATAGTACCGCCATTACAAAGTTCAATGAAGCTAGAGATGCGATCTCTAAGGGTGCAGATGAATTGGACGTGGTGATTAATTTAACGTGGGTGAAGTCCGGTGATTATGCATCTATTCGTCAAGAATTAGAAGCCCTCCGTGAGGTAGCTAAACGTCAAGTCTTAAAGGTCATCATTGAAACGTCTTCCTTAACAGATGAGGAGAAGATTAAGCTATGTGAGATCGTGACTGAAGTTGGAGCAGACTACATCAAAACGTCAACTGGATTTGCAGGTGGTGGAGCAACTGTTGAGGATGTAAGCTTATTGCGTAAGCATGTTGGACCTAATGTCTTAGTCAAGGCATCAGGTGGCATCAGGACTTTTGAAGATGCTAAAGCTATGCTTGATGCAGGAGCAGACCGTATTGGTAGCAGTGGCCTTGCCCGTTTGATGGAGATCGATGCATGAATATAGTAGATCTGCTTTCTAAAAAGAAGTCGGGTGGTGAACTATCCCTGTCAGAACTTGAATTCATCTTGGATGGCTATTTAAACGATACAATTCCTGACTATCAAATATCCGCCTTGTTGATGGCTATATATTTCCAAGGTATGAGTAATAAAGAAACGGCTGATTTAACTTTGCTTATGGCAAGAAGTGGCGATCAGTTGGACTTATCGTCCATACCTGGTGTCAAAGTAGATAAGCATTCAACTGGTGGCGTTGGCGATAAGACGACCTTGATTGTTCTCCCACTCGCAGCTGCTTGTGGTGTACCCATTGCAAAACTGAGTGGACGAGGTTTAGGGCATACAGGAGGCACGATCGATAAGTTAGAAGCTATACCAGGCTTTCATACTGAATTAGCTATAGATGAATTGATCTCTCAAACAAAACAAATTCATATTGCATTGGCAGGACAAACAGGAAACCTCGTACCCGCAGATAAGAAGCTTTATGCCTTACGTGACGTCACGGCCACAGTAGACTCCATCCCTCTTATTGCAAGTTCAGTGATGTCAAAGAAACTTGCTTCTGGTGCGGATGCTATCGTTCTTGATGTAAAGTGTGGTACTGGAGCCTTCATGAAGACTAGAGAGGATGCCAAGCGTTTAGCACAAGCGCTGGTGGACATAGGCTATGCCAATGGAAGACCTACTACAGCCTATGTCACCTCAATGGATAGACCGCTTGGTCTTGCTGTTGGTAATGCCTTAGAGGTAGAAGAAGCCATTGATGTGCTTAGCATGCACGGACCTAAGGACGTAGAAGAGCTTTGTGTAAGCTTAGCTGCTGAGATGGTCTATTTAGGAGAGATTAAGAATAGCTTGAAGGAAGCAGAGAGTTTAGTAAGAAATGTACTAGAACAAGGTCTTGCACTATCTGTTTTCCATGAGTGGATCAAAGCTCAAGGAGGACGTTTAGATGACGGTTTAGCCGATGCGCCGTATAAGGAAATCTATCGTGCCAAACAAAGTGGATATATGGTCTTTCGTGATGTCGAAGACATAGGGTTAGCATCAATGCGCCTGGGTGCAGGACGCAGTAGCTTAAGAGATCCAATAGATTTAAGTGCTGGTCTTCTCTTCCAAGTTAAAGCTGGAACTAAAGTAAATGTTGGTGATGCAATAGTAATGATGCATACATCAGATGAACGTCTCTTTTTAGCTGCTAAAGAAATGCTTAATCGTGGGATAGCGTATAGTGAAGATCCTCCTGTGATGGAGCCTGTAATTTTGGAACGGATCGGTAAATAAGTCGTTTGGATTTTAGATCATTTTTCAGTCATTTGTGCGTATTAAGCTAGATAGATCTAATCGCTTAAGCTGAAAATAGTAATATCAAGAAATACAAAGTGGTTTGAATATGGAGATGGTCAAAACTTTGCAAGTCTTGGTCTTTGCTTGAAATACTAAATCATTTGGGTAGTAAGAAGTGCCGAATTTACAGCTAGTTAGAATGCTTTACAAGAATTATATTTGGACCATACAGGAGAAGTTCAAAACTTCTTGTTATATACCCAATATACTTTCATTTAACTATTTGGTAATAGTCGATATTAAACAAAAATCGTGCTACTATGACAGTACATTGTAAGCGTTATTGGAAATGGATGTTGATTTAATAAGATACATATATTTATGGAGCTTTCCTTAAACGGATTGAAGAGTGTATCTTAAATCGCTAGCATCTTTAGCTGGATTGTATATGAGATAACAAGATATTCTGCTTTGGGGAGTTATATTCATGAGTACAAATAATAGAAGATATATTGCTTATATATTCTTATCTTTAATGCTTGTTTTAACTTCGTGTAATCGAACGAATCCTACTCAAATTATCACTGATACTGATGGCGATACGAGTGCGACGATTTCGAGCGAGAATGATACATCTCTAGAAACGACAGTACTAGAGACAACGGTACTGCCTACGCCTATACCTGCGACACCTACACCTGTACCTGCTACACCAACGCCTGTACCTGCTACACCTACACCTGTACCAGCGACACCAACACCAGTACCCGCTACACCTACGCCTGTTCCAGCAACACCGACACCTGTGCCCATGACGCCAACACCTGTACCTAAAACGCCTACCCCTATACCCAATACACATGCCTCTTCTCCTGATGGCAGAGAAGGTGCTGCATTAAATACCCCCTTTATGAAGAACGGTATACTGCTATTAAATAAACAACATTGGGTCAATGCCAATTACGCCCCTTTGCCAGCTGCAGATAACAAGTGGAGTTTGCAAGCAGAAGCGTGGAGTGCGTGGAAGGCGATGGAAGGGGACGCGAAAGCTTTAGGTTTAACACTTCGTTTTGTTAGTGGCTATCGTACATACGAGTATCAAGACTGGTTATTTAACGACTATTACTCAAGAGATCCAGCTGGTGCAAACCGTTACTCAGCTAGAGCTGGTCAAAGTGAACATCAAAGTGGTTTAGCACTTGATATGGATAATGGGATTGGCAAGACTGGTTTAACTGAGGCATTTGCCGATACTGCAGAAGGACAATGGTTATGGGCGAATGCCTACAAGTATGGATGGATATTACGCTATCCAAAAGGCAAAGAACATATTACAGGTTATATCTTTGAGCCTTGGCATTACCGTTATGTCGGTAAAGCCGTTGCAGCAGACTTTGGACCTAATAACACTCTGACATTAGAAGAGTATCTAGATGAGTTACCTTCTAAGTATTCAAACTAACTTGGTAGATGACCTTGAGTGCAATAATAAATCCAATATATGCTTAAAAATATATTGTAATCTTTTTTAGAAACTACTTTGTGCAGTAGTTTCTAATGTAACGGAAGTAACTTGTAATCTAACATTTTAAGTGTTGTGTTTAAAGTGTGAAATGTTAGATTGTGGGAGGTGATCTATTTGCTCAAGACAACAGAGATTTACTTAAAAAACAATATAGATGAGAAGCTTGCAATCAAGCCAAGGGGAAAAAAGAAAAAATTATCCTTTTTTTAAGGGGTAGCTACCATTTTTATAAAATAACGATTCTAGGTATACAGTATATATTCATTGAAGCTATCGATGAGATGCCAAATATAGATCAACTTCAAAAACATATCAAGCAGATTAAACATCTGACGGATCATCACATCGTTCTAGTCTATAAAGCAATCACAAGATATAGGAGAAAATCAGCTTAATGAAGGACAGAGTGAAGTTGTTACGAATAGGGACCTTATAAAGGATTCAAAACCGGTGGAGTTAGAACTTTGGGACTATGATCCTGGACAGTTTTCTGATACTAGCCATGTAGACCTACTGTCATTGTATGCTTCTTTGAAGGAAGAAACTGATGAAAGGGTATTGCAAGCGTTAGAAGAAGTTTTGCGAGGTGAACCGTGGTATAAGGACTAGAAATATAAGAAAGAGTATTTTCGAGAACACACAAGTCAATATATCTTTTTCAGATAAAAAACACCTCGCCCGTGTGTGAGCGAGGTGCCGTTACTAGTACTAAATATTACTTATCTAATTGTCCCTTTAGACTTGCTGCTTCCATGAGTTTAGGCCTTTGATAGGCTGTTTCCATTTGGACTCTTGCTTCTGTTTTGCTACTCTCTTCGAAGCTTGTCATGACTTCAAGGACGTGCAGTAGACCATCTGCATTGGTTCTTGCATCTCTATTTTTATCTTGGACCGAGAGGGCTAGATCTGCTAAGCCAATACCACGACTGTTCTCTTTATAGTCGAAGCATAAAGGCATCTCAACATAACGTCCTTCTTCTGGCCTTAAGAGTTTGATGGGTCCTCCAAACGTATTTGGATCAGGCACAATCAAGGTGCCTTTAGAGCCATAGATTTCAAAACGAGCTTGTGTCTCATAGTACACATCAAACGTGGTGAACAAGGTTGCAATCGCACCGTTGTCGAAGTCTAAGATACCTGTCATATAGGTAGGTACTTCAACATCGACCACTGTACCTGCAAGGGGCTCACTTGTAATGGTGCGTGTATCAAAAGATTTCTTGACTCTGGCAGTGACGCCGTTCACACGACCGATTAAATTGAGCAGTGCTGTGACATAGTATGGTCCCATATCAAGCATGGGGCCACCACCATGTTGGTAGTAGAAGGCAGGATCTGGATGCCAGCTCTCATGCCCACGACACACCATAAAGGCAGCTCCACCGACGACTTCACCGATATAACCATCTTCAATGAGTTTGCGGCATGTTTGAATACCTGCTCCCATGAATGTATCCGGTGCGCCACCGATTAAGAGATCCTCTTCTTTGGCAATTTGAACGAGGTCCTTTGCTTCATCTAGAGTGGCAGCAAGTGGTTTTTCGGTATATACATGCTTGCCAGCTTTTAAAGCCGCTTTCGTTACTTCATAGTGCTCGTAAGGACGGGTTAAGTTCAGTACGATGTCTACTGCTTCATCTTGGAAGGCTTCGTGCATGTCTTTGTAGATTTTAAGATGTGGGAAGCGCTCTTTAGCGCGCTCAGCCTTATCTAAAATCAAGTCACATACACCGATTAATTCTAATCCTGTAAATACATTTGCAATGTTATCCAGATAGATGCCGCTGATGTCACCGACACCGATCATGGCTACGCCAACTTTTTTCATCGTCTCACCTCAATTAATACATCTTCGCTAGGTTTTCGAAGGCATCTGTAGTTAGATTTTGTTCTACAGCAATCTTTCTGCCTTCTGCAGCCCATAACATACCGCGCTCCATCAATATGGCAGCATTCGGGGAGTTATCGAATACATCATCGTGGTGGCCTAAGGCGTTGTAGAAGACTCTGCCGTTGCCCCAGTATTTTGTCCAGATGACTGGCATGTCTACTGGCTTATTGGAGATGTGGTAGTAGTTGACGATAGGGAATCTAGTTGTTGCTAATACTTCAACAGCTGGATCGATGTGGAGGTAATAGTGTTCACTCTTAACAGGGAAGTCTTCTAAACCCTCAATGATGGGGCTAGAGCCTCTACGGATGTCAACGGTATAGTCGATGCCGTCTCCACCAGGATGGCTAACCCACTGACCACCGGTCATGAATTGCCACTCAGGGTTATTTCTAAAGGCATCGCACATGCCGCCATGAGCGCCTGCTAAACCAACACCTGCGCCAACTGCCTTGGCTACGTTTTGTACGTATTCATTTTTGATTTCACCCATAGTCCAGCAAAAGACCAAGAGATCGTACTCAAGAAGAGAATTCGCATCTGCGAGGACATCTAAAGTATCGCTAATGGTAGCGGTATATCCGTTCTTTTCCATCATGTTTGCGAAACGCTTCGATGTTAGTTCTGGTTCGTGACCATCCCAGCCACCTTGAACCACTAGTATTTTCTTATTTGTAGGCATAAAAAAGCTCCTTTCACCAATAGACCTAATCTACAGGCATGGTAACCCAAAGTCAGATTAGAATCTACCCATAAAGAGCAATGTCTTATAGTATATATTGCGATATCATTCGTCGGCCCGATACTCCAAGATATCACCTGGCTGACAATCTAAAACTTTACAGATCTTGTTTAAGGTCTCAAAACGAATGGCACGAGCCTTACCTGTCTTTAAAATAGACAGATTGCTTTGGGTAATCCCGACTTCGCGGGATAACTCTTGTAGCATCATTTTTCTTTTGGCGAGCATCACATCTAAATTCACAATAATAGCCATATTACACCGTCATCTCATTTTCTTCTTTGAATCGCACTGCTTTCTTAAATAGACTCGCGATAAAGTACAATACCATTGTAGCTACAAGTATCACACTAAACACACCATAGAGTATAAAGCCTGGCATACCCAGATCAAGTCCTACTTGACTAAAGCCATAAAGGATAATGAGTAGGTTTGATATTAAGGCGATGGCAAATAGGTGCGCGATATGCCATAAAGATTTGACAACCTTCCAAGAAAAGATTGTCTCCATGTTATTTCGAAAGAGGATTGTAGTAGATATTATAATCGCCAGCAGTATTGCTGCAAGCATTACATAAACAAGAACTAAGACTGGGATGCGCATATAGGCTAGTTCTGGGAAAGCATCTGCTGTACTGTGTGACAGTTGAGTCACTACTAGAAATAAGAAGGCCGTAAAGTAGGCCACGATTAAAAGCCCTACTGCCAATACTCTAGAGAATATATGTTTCATTTGATCCTCCGTCCACTACTCATCAGCAAGTGTTTACTTATACAGTCATCTCATTTTCTTCTTTAAATTCAACTGCACGTTTGAATAAGTTTGCAATGAAGTACATCACCATCGTTGCGATTAAGACTACAGCACAAGCTGCAATGAGATATACCCCTAATATCCCTACTTCCTCACCAAGCTGACTAAAGCTATAAATAATGATGGAGAAGTTTGCGATCGATGCAATACTAAAGCAGTGCCCCATTCTATACAAGCCTTGTACAGATCGTATAGAGAAGATGTTCTCACTGGTACTTTTAAATAAAAGGTAAGCTGCGATCAAGATCGCTGCAATCAGCATCAAGAGCATCAGGTAAACTAGCAAGAGAATCGGTAGCCTCATATAGGCAATATCAGGATTTTCTTGAGCAAACGATAGCGATACGAATCGTACTAGATAGAACATTAGACTTAGAAGCAAGGCAACAAAGACTAAACCTGCTCCAATGAACTTATTAAGATAGCGCATCTAGACTTCACCTCCCCAAAACAATAGATGTTACTGTAATAGTAACACCTAAATGCTGTTTGTCAATAAAAACTTATTGCAAAAGATTAAAATGTATAAGTTCATTGTCTGCTTGTGTTCAGGTAATCTACCAGCCTTTTTTCTTAGCAAAGGCAATGACCGCCCGCCAATCAAAGCGGTTTAAACCGTGGTCACCTGTACGCCTGTGGTAAGCAACGTGGCCATCTTGGTAGACGGCGTCGGTCATGGTGGCACTGCGGTCATCGCCTTCAACGATTAAACCACTTAAGTCATAGATCTTCTCATAAACGGTAGCTGCAAGTTTGGCAGAACGGTATTCTGATTCTGGATCTGCCCAATCGTCGGTCTCTGAGCTCGTGATATATAAAAGCCTTGGTGCTACCAAAGCTAAGAGCTGATGCTGGTCTACTGGTAAATCTTTTTCGCGATCGGCATAGTTCTTATAGTTGGGACAAAACCAGTGTGGGAATGCGTCGTTAATGATTTTTACGGTTTCGCCAGTTTTGAGACGAGATAGGGCCGCTCCACCGTGACCAGAGTTAATGGAAATGGTCATCTGGAAGCGTTCGTCAAAAGCACCGGTCACAAGGGCTGTCTTACCAAGCCTTGATAAACCAATGACAGCTACTTGCTCGGCTCGAACAGCAGGGATTTGTTCTAATGCATCCATGACACGGCTTGCTGTGAATGCCCAAATGCCAAGTGCTCCGATACGGTTTCCTTGATCTTTGGGGATGTCTAGTAGGGGATAGATGCCTTCACCTGAATTGAAGAAGTGATCGGCATCGTCTTCGGCTGCTTGAGAGACATTAACTGTGGCTAAACCAAAGCCACTGTCTAGGATCATGTGGAGGGGGAAGTATTCATTGATAGTGCCCATCTTTACATGGCGTAAGGTCCAATCGTCACGTGTGATAAATAAAAGGACTGGCACAGGTTCTTTAGCGCTTGCAGGCAAGTACAACTGCCATTCAAATTTGAAATTACCAGCTGCTAAAGGAATATTCATTTCATAATCTGTTCTTGTGCTACCTGTATTTAATGTATGGTTTGCTACGACCGTTGCAGTGCTGTTTTCTTTGTCATACTCAGGCATAACGCCGTAGACTTGATCTTGAAAGAATGCTTTCAAGCGCTCACGATGGCTAAGCCAAGCATCTACTGAAGTGTCTTCAGGTAGGACAGTAGGAATGTTCACCTGGAAGCGCTCATTTAAGCGATTTAGGAAGTCGTTCATGTATAGATCCTCCGTTAGTCTTGTACTCTGATGCATATTATACCGCTAAATGAAGGTCAATCTGTTAACCTATAACTATAGGAGTGGAATATAGACACACGAAAGGACTAACGAATATGACCCGAGTAGATGAAACACGTACAGTGGTAGGTGTATTTTCAGAAATTGAGAAGGCTGAGGAAGCCTTCCGTCAGCTGGAAGCCATGGGCTTTAATAAAGATGAGATTTCCGTCCTTGCCGATGACCCAGATCGCTTCCATAGACATACAGATATCGATGCAAAGACTCCCCACGATATGGGTAAGGGTGCAAGTGCAGGTGCCATTACTGGTGGTGTAGTAGGTGGCTTTGCAGGTTTAGTAGCAAGTGTCGGCGCACTTGCCATCCCTGGATTTGGCCCAGTACTCGCTGCAGGACCTATCGCTGCAACCATCAGTGGCTTGGTAGCAGGTGGTGCTGTGGGTACCGCAGTAGGAGCCTTGGCAGGCCTAGGCATTAGCAAAGAAGAAGCCAAGCTCTATGAAGATAACCTCAGATCTGGTGATATCTTAATTTTCGTTCATGTTGAGAATGAATCGTTTGAGACAGTTAGCAATATTCTTCATCATCCACAGGCAGAACATGAACCTCGTTTTGCAGCTGGATCTTTAGAAGATAGTATCTTTGATGACCCGAGTGCTGAGGATGCAGATATAGAGCATTAAGATCTTTTGTGGCAACTGACATAAATCGTACCTTATCAGTTATAATCTCCAATGGGCCTTGTGGAAGCAGGGCCTAAAAACATGTATTGGAGATCTTATGGTACAAGCATTAATTCTATTCATCGTGACGTATATCTTGATGATCGCACTGCCTAAGTACAGAGCGTACGTTGCCTTTGCCTCAGCAATTATCTTTGTCGTACTCGGTATACTACCCATACAAAATGTATTCTCGGCTGTGGATTGGAACGTCATCTTGATGATTCTAGGCACTATGGGTGTGGTCAATCTCTTCATTGAATCACAGATGCCCTCTCGTTTAGCAGATATCATTATTGACCGCATGCCAAATGTGAAGTGGACCATTCTGGCACTATCCGTTTTCGCCGGCATCATTTCAGCTTTTGTCGATAACGTAGCAACGGTTCTAATGGTTGCTCCTGTTGCGGTCACAATTGCTAAGAAATTAAAAATATCACCTGTCCCTAGTGTCATTGCTATTTCCATCGCATCGAACCTTGAAGGTGCAGCCACATTGGTCGGTGATACCACCTCAATTATGCTAGGTGGTGCAGCAGATATGGATTTCTTAGACTTCTTCTTTATGCAAGGTAAGCCTGGCTTATTCTGGATCGTACAAATTGGTCTAGTAGTCGCAACAGCGGTACTTTACTTTTACTTCAAGAATGAGAATCAAGCAGTTGAAGTGGAGCATATTACTGAAGTTAAGAATTACTTTCCATCCTTCCTTTTGGTCATGACGGTTGTCTTACTGATTCTGGCAAGCTTCATCCCGAATAAACCTGACATTACAAATGGCTTAATTTGTATTGGACTCATGGTCGTAGGTATCATCTACGAGATGATCAGAACGAAGAAAACCATTGTTTTAAAGGCAATGGCTTTAGAGACAGATTACTTCACCTTGTTATTGCTGGCATCTTTATTCGTGGTTATTGCAGGTATTAAAGAAGCTGGTGTTGTGGATGAGATCGCATCCCTTTTTGTCCGCATCGGTGGAGACTCTATCTTCCTTATGTACACCGTCTTACTTTGGGCTTCGGTCTTAATCTCAGCCGTCATTGATAACATTCCATATGTGGCAACGATGTTACCTGTCGTTGCATCAATCTCTCTACAGATGGGTGTAGATCCATATCTTTTTTATTTCGGACTCTTATGTGGAGCAACTTTAGGCGGCAACTTAACCCCTATTGGTGCATCAGCCAATATTATGGGTATTGGTATTCTGCGTAAAAACGGTTATGAAGTAAGTAATGGGCAGTTCATGAAGATTAGCGTACCTTATACATTAGCTGCTGTTACTACAGCATACGTATTGGTATGGTTCATTTGGTCATAAAATTTCTTTGCTTTTGATATTTTCATAAGTTAAGAATGGTACAATATGAATGAAAAACGAAAAACAGATAAATAAATGATGGAGAGATTGTGGCATTGAGTAATGTAGCATCAAACAAGAGGTCCCTATGGGGCCGCATTAAATCTTTCATGGGTCCTCAGGACATGACCGTTGGTCCTCCAGGCATGAATTTGACGAAGTTTGCAGTACCCCTCTTGTTGGGTAATATTGCCCAACAACTGTATAGCACGATTGACTCGATTGTTGTCGGGCGCTATGTCGGCGATACAGCGCTTGCTGCGATCGGCTCTACTGTCCCGATTATTAACTTCCTCTTATTCATGTTTATGGCTATCTCTACTGGTACGGGTATTTTAGTATCTCAGTATTTTGGTGCTAAGAATAAAGAGAAGTTAAACCTTACCATTGGTAACGCTTTAACGTTAATCATTGTCTCATCTGTCCTAATGATGCTAGTTGCCATCCCTTTCTCGACGCAGATTTTAGGCTTGATGTCGACACCAGATGAGATTATCCATATGGCATCGGATTACCTTAGAATTACCTTCATCGGTATCTTGGGTGCTGCGATGTATAACATCATCTCAGGTATCTTAAGAGGTCTTGGTGATTCGATTATGCCACTACTCTTCCTCTTAATTACAACCATTACAAACACTGTTTTAGATATCTGGTTTGTAGCTGGTTTAAATTGGGGTGTTGCTGGCGCAGCCTGGGCGACCATCATCTCACAAGCCTTATCCGCAACATTGTGTATCATCCACCTGCTGCGCATGCGTGATGTTGTTGAAGTGAAGGCTCGTTACCTTAAACCAGATAAGAGTCTATCAATGAGCCTCATTCGTATTGGTTTACCTTCAGGCTTAACACAAGCGATCTTTAGCTTTGCGATGGTTATGGTACAAGCCCTAACCAATACAATGGGTTACATGGTCATTACGACGAACACCGCAGTTATGCGTATTGATGGTTTTGCAATGTTACCGAACTTTAGCTTTGGTATGGCGGTCTCAACGTTCGTAGGTCAGAATATCGGGGCAAGGAGAATTGACCGTGTTCGAGAGGGCACAAAGTCCGCTGTAAAACTTGCTGTTGGCACCTCAATCTTCTTAGTCAGCATGATTATGATCTTTGGGCCTATACTCTTACGTATGTTTACAACTACACCTGCTATCATTGACTTGGGTACCAGACAGCTTCGTATATTAGCATTAGGGTACATCGCCATGGCCTTTACACAAGTCTTTGGCGGCATCATGCGTGGTGCAGGTGATACCATGCCTAGCATGTGGATCTCCTTATTTACCACCATCGTGATCCGTGTACCACTTGCCTATACCTTGGCGTGGCTAACGAGATCTGATGCATGGCCAAATGGTCATCCTTATTCTCTATACTTCAGCTTATTGTCCGTGTGGATATTAAATGCCATCATCACATACACTTGGTATAGAAGGGGTAGATGGAAGACCAAGAACGTCATTGAACCATCAGGTCCTCTGCCAAGTGAA
>CAYXVJ010000032.1:15278-16687 GCA_964468675.1 uncultured Oscillospiraceae bacterium | reverse complement strand
CCTGCATTAGGTTTGGATCAAATGCTCCATCGCTGTCCTGAATGCCAGACAGACCTAGTCATTTCCTCTAGCAACAAAAAACTACGCTGTTCTAACTGTAAGTATCAAGTAGAAGTAAAGCGTGACCGCTTATTCCATCAAGTCTTGGGACATAAGTTATACTTCCCAAGCCCTTATGATTGGCATCAGTGGGAGAGAAAACTAAGTCAAGAAGCCCGCTTCATTGAACAGAGCTCTTGGTCAATGAAAGCTTCTATAGAAGCTTTAGATTACGGTGAGGACCCAACTAGTAAACTGAGTATGCTCATTAGTGATGGTATAAAAGTACCTGGTACACTTCTTGTCAGCAGCATGCAGTTTGAGTTTATTCCAGACGACAAATCCCTTGATGCAAATGTGCTATTTAAGTTACAGACAACAGTTCAGCAAGTCTTCACCAGTTTTAAATACATTCAATTAAGTACCAACGGTAAGATCTACAACATCTGGCCAGAAGAGCCTCAGAACTGTATTCGCCTATTAGACTGGGCTGAATGCGAAAAAGAGGCAGATTCGTGACGGTCTAATTCTCTCTTAACATGTAGAATTGGTACGATATTCATGTTTAGGAGGAATTATGAAAAAAAGAGATGAATCATCCAAGCTGATTGAGATATGGGGGGACGTCGTTGATATCAGATCAATGGGTTTTGCCTTTTTGATCTCAGTCGTAACGACCATGGGTCTTTATTTTTTGGCTCCTGAGGGGTCTAGGCCTATGCAGCTGCTTCTAGGTTTATCCGGAGCAGTCTTAGGCTTTGTCATTAATGCAGTCTTATTTAAACCAAAAAGAAAGATAACGGTCGAGAAAAAAGATGATAACAATTGAATTATTACTACAAATGATCGGCATCGCTCTAGCTGCCGTCGCTATATATACATTTATAGGTTTTATTCCAGGAACAGATGAAACGTCTGTTTTATTGCCCATCTCATTAGGTTTAGTACTAGCGGGTATTGAGCCCATATTGGTATTAACCTTCTTCATCGCGTCTATTGTGTCATTAAACCTGACAAACCTGATGCCCACAGCGCTGGTCAATCTTCCCGGAGGTGTTCTATCCTCACCCATGATTGAATCAGCACTCATCTTAAAGAAGCAAGGTAAGTCTGCCGAAACGATACGTAAGATGGCAGCTGCAACGGTCATTGGTGTCCTTGTATCCATACCAACATCCTTCATTTTAGCTGGTGTCATCGCACCCTTTGCGACGCGCATACAACCTTATGCGTCTTTACTCTTCATCATCGGTGCAATCTTCTTATCTTTAATGTCTAAGAATAAAGTCTTATCCCTGGTGAGCATTATCCCCATGGCGATTTTATTCATGTCACTACGCCACCTGTATTGGGGTATCGGTGTGGTTCCA
>CAYXVJ010000032.1:0-15268 GCA_964468675.1 uncultured Oscillospiraceae bacterium | reverse complement strand
CAACCATTACGACATCCTTCTTCCTCGGTATCACGATCGGTCCATTAATCGTCTCGCTTCTAGGCCTTTTAAACCCTGCAGCTCAAAAGCAGATGATGGTTAAAGAAGCGACTGAAATTAAAATCCCTGCAGACGATACGAAATCCACGTTGAATCCCTTCAAGATTCTTAGCAAAGAAGAAGGCAAGTGGGCTACAATCGTGGCGTTTATTTCTAACTTCTTATTTGTCTTAAGCCCAGTAGGCTTGATCCTACTCTTCGGTGAACTCGTACATAAGCGAACGAAGAAAGAAGAAGATAAGCCTGCAGCAAGCATTGTGGCGATGAGTGCACTCGCACAATCCACCTATTTATCTGGCGTCATCATCCCTCTATTTGCTTTAGGCATCCCCTTATCCCCTGTTGCCATTGGTCCTGGTAATGCACTCTTTAATGCACCACCTGTTTATGACCTTGATAACAACTTACACGTGCAACTATCCTCTGGACAGCAAATCTTGGCAACTGTTGTGGGTGCCTTGATTGCTTTAGTCCTGGCGTATTTCTTAATCAATAGATTCGCATTTAAAATCACCAGATTCGTCATGCGCTATGTATCGCATGAAGCTGTCCTTGGTATCTTCGTAGCCTTTATTTTACTTCTAGCTTATATGGATGCAGGCCTGATCAATGTCTTTGGCGTCATGTTAATCGGCATTGCTTGTGGCTCCTTAAACAAGCTTGGTGTAAACTATGGTGTTCAATTTATGACCCTATATGCTGCACCTTTAATTGTGTCAGCATTAGGTAGACTCTAGGAGGCAGCTATGAAAAAAGGCATAGGACATGCACATGGAAAATTAATATTAATTGGCGAGCATGCGGTTGTATACCATCAACCTGCCATCGCCCTACCCTTTAAATCCGTAACAGTGACCTCTACCATTACACCAAGCGATACATTAACGGTAGACTGCATCTACCATAAAGGCTTGCTAGAGGATGCAGGTGCTGAACTACTCAATTTAAAAACAGTTGTTAATGCTTGCTTAGAGCGCTTAGGAAAACAAGGCGAGACATTCCACATAGATATAGATTCCACCATCCCCCAAGAGCGTGGGATGGGCTCTAGCGCTGCAGTAGCGAACGCTACTGTTAGAGCCATCTACGACTACTATGATATGGTGTTAACAGACGATTTGCTCTTTGAACTCACACAAATCTCTGAAACCATTGCCCATGGTAAACCCAGTGGCTTAGATGCTAAAGTCACTGTATCGGATAAACCCTTATACTTCATTAAAGACAACGGTACTGAGGCATTCGACATTGATGTGCATGAAGGCTTCTTAGTCATTGCTGATACAGGAGAAAAAGGACAGACCAAACTTGCTGTAGCAGCGCTTGGTGAGAAGAAAAAGACAAATCCTGAACGCATCAACTCTTTAATAGAGCAACTCGGCAAGCTTACTGATAATGTCCGATCGTTTTTAAGATCGGATGACTTAACGAAGCTTGGTCAAATGATGAACCTCTCTCAAGAACACTTAAGGGAGATGGGCATCTCAAATGACAGCCTGGATCGTTTGGTAGATACAGCAATGGCACATGGTGCTTTGGGGTCTAAACTAACAGGTGGTGGCTGGGGCGGCTGCATCTTAGCCTTAGCTAAAGATTTAGCTACAGCTAAAGCACTGCAAGCAGCACTACTCGATTCGCATGCGAGCCAAACATGGCTCTTAGCACTATAAGGATATACATATGACGAAAGCCAAGGCACACGCAAATATAGCATTGATGAAGTACTGGGGTAAGATTGACGAAAGTCTAGCCTTACCCTATACCTCTTCCTTATCGCTAACCTTAGATGCCTTATACACAGTGACGAGTGTAGATAAAGACCCCACACTTAAAGAAGATCGCTTCATTTTAAATGATGTTCTTCAAGGTGAAACTGAGACTAGAAAAATTTCAAATTTTGTAGACTTCTTTCGTAAGGACGATTGTAAGGTTCACATCAATAGCCAAAACTTCTTCCCTACAGCAGCAGGCCTTGCAAGTTCCGCCTCTGGTTTTGCAGCTATAGCCGTAGCATTGAACCATGAATTTGAACACAATCTTGACTTACAAAGCCTATCTAGAATAACAAGGAAGGGGTCTGGCTCAGCAGCTAGATCCCTTTTTCCTCATCTAGCCATCTGGCAGCGAGGCGATGATGTAAGCAGCTTTGCGTATCCATTTGAAGAAGACTTAGACATCGAGATGCTAATTGCCATCGTAAACAGTAAGAAGAAAACAAGGAGCTCTCGCAGCTTGATGAAGCAAACAGTTGAGGAATCCCCCTTTTACTTCCCTTGGGTGGAAGAAAGTCACCTTGATTTCGAACGAATGAAGGATGCGATAAAGAGAAAAGACATACATGAAGTAGGTAGAATCGCCGAGCGCAATGCCTTGATGATGCACGCAAGCTTACTAGGTCTTAAAGAACCCTTTTTCTACTTTGAAGAGAAAACCTTGGCCATCATTGAACGAGTAAGAGCGTTAAGAGATTGTGGCTTAGTTGCCTACTGCACGATGGACGCAGGACCCAATGTCAAGATCATTACAAATAAAAGTGATTCTCCTAAAGTCTTATTGGCTTTAGAAGAAATATTAGAAAAAGATCAGATTATCCATGCAAGGTCTGGTCCTGGAGCGGAGGTCATCTCATGATCACGGCTAAAGCACCAGGTAAGTTATTCATTGCAGGCGAATATGCCGTTGTTAACAAAGGTTATCCTGCCATACTAGTAGCTGTAGATCGCTTTATAACGGTAACGATAGAATCCGCTCAAGATGAAGGCTCCATAGTATCTAAACAATACGCCCATCTCCCCTTAAAGTGGAAACGTGTCGGTCAACAGTTTGTCATTGAAAAACGTGACAATCCCTTCCACTATATTTTAGAAGCCATCCACATCTGTGAAGAGTATGCTCTTGCTTTAGGAAAGAAGCTAGTCATATATGACCTTCATGTCGATTCAGAACTAGATAGTGATGAAGGTGCAAAATACGGCTTAGGTTCAAGTGCCGCAGTGACCATTGCCTGCATCAAGGCTCTATGTGAGCTGTACGCTCTACCCGATGACGACTTAACGGTATATAAACTTGCCTGCTTGGCTCATATGGCCTTAGGGAGTAATGGTTCTTTCGGTGATTTAGCTGCTGCCACTATGACCGGTTGGATTGCATACCAAAGCTTCGATCGCCAATATGTCTTAGATAAGAAGAAAGAATTAGGATTAATAGAGCTACTAGCACTTGACTGGCCAGACTTACTAATATTAAGGCTACCTCCACCTTCAGGCTATACCTTAACAATTGCTTGGACGAAGAAACCTGCGTCAACCGCAAGCCTTGTCGATCAGGTGAAGCGTGAAGTAGAAGATGGTGAGTACCAAAGCTTTCTAAAATCTTCTAAAGCACTTGTCCAAAATATGATCCGAGCTTTTAAAGATCAGTCAGGCGAGCTAATAGCCGCGTACATAAAAGAAAATAGATTACTTTTAAAAGACTTATACCCGTCTATTGAAACTGCTCAGTTATCCAAACTAATAGAATTAGCAAGCAAGTATGGAGCAGCTAAAACATCCGGAGCCGGTGGCGGTGACTGCGGTTTTGTCTTACACCCTAGTGATATCAATATCCAGCAGCTTATTTTGGATTGGCAAAAAGAAGACATCATTCAATTGGATCTGCAAGTTTACGACAAGGAGGCATTATGAATCAACGTAAAGACGAGCATGTTAAGCATGCTTTGGAACATCACAACAGTAAAAGAACAAATGACTTTGATAACGTACGGCTGGTCCACCACTCCCTTCGAGCAATCGATGTAGATGAGACGAATATCCGTACCACAATAGGCTCCATTGATATAGACATACCTTTCTTCATCAATGCCATGACTGGTGGCAGTGCGTATACCAAAGAGATCAACGATAAATTATCAAAAGTAGCACAAAAAACCGGCCTTGCCATGGCAGTAGGCTCAATGAGTGCTGCCTTCAAAGACCCGGCGGTTTGGGATAGTTTTACTCTGGTTCGAGAGAATCACCCAACAGGCACGATATTTGCTAATCTAAACCCCAATTACGACTTAGATGCTGCCAAAGAAGCTGTATCGCGACTTAGTGCCAATGCCTTACAGATCCATATCAACAGTGCCCAAGAAGTGGTGATGCCAGAAGGAGATCGAAACTTCTCACATTGGAAGGAGAACATCCATGCCATTGCTCATGGCCTAGATGTAGATTTGATCGTTAAAGAAGTAGGTTTCGGTATGAGCCGCGAGACCATCCGATCTTTAATGGAGTTAGGTGTAAGCATTATCGATGTATCTGGACGAGGTGGTACAAACTTTGCCCAAATCGAAAACAAGAGACGAGATGAACATAAGCTTGACTACTTAGAAGACTTTGGTCAAAGCACCGTGCAATCCTTGCTTGAAGCAAGAATTTACCTAGATTCAGTAGATCTCATCGCATCCGGTGGTATCAGACATCCACTTGATATGATCAAGGCATTTGCTTTAGGTGCTAATGCAGTTGGCTTATCTGCTGTCATCTTGAATGCTGTCATGGAAGATGGTATAGATGAAACTTGCCAGATGATCGAAGCATGGAAGGAAGACCTCCATCTACTCATGGCACTCTTAGGTGCACGAACGATCAAAGACTTAAGGCATGCAGATTTCATCTTATCTCTTGATCTGATGAACTACTGCGAAAACAGAGGCATTGATGCACAAGCAGGAAGGTGACGGGAAGCTAAAATACTAAGCTAGGCCAGTTCTTGCTCTACCCTCACTCGCTTACTTAAGATAAATGCGCTGACAAGAGCGAATAAGACAATGACTGCAAAGATTAAGAGTATTCGCCAAGCAAGGTCATAGTGTCCGTAGACGTCATAAACCATACCCATACTAGGTACAGCAATGGCAGTACCTAGCGTGGTTATCATGCTGTAGATGCCAAAGATCTGAGGGAAATCTCGTTCTCCAAAATATCTTGTAACCAATACATTTACAGGTACAGAGAATGCAGAGCTAGCCATCCCATAAAAAAGGCCATAGACAAATGGCATGCCGGGGACAGCCGCGAACATAGCAAATAGTGGGTATGACATACAACACACCCCAACAAACAAGCAACCCAAAAGTGTGCCTAAGCGATCAAAGATCATGCCGAGCAATATCTTACCAACCGTTAGTAAAACCATAATGAAGGAGACAACGGACGCTGCATAGGCTGGTGAATAGCCTATGTCGCTTAGAAACGGCATGGTATGTATATGAGGGCCACCTGCTAAGATTGCGATCAAGAAAAAGGCTAAGGCTAACAGGTAAAATACGGGTGTACGCATTGCTTCTGATACCGTTAAATTAACTGATATTGTACCCTCAACATCAGGCTTTACGCCGTCACCACTACTATTCTCTTTATACGGTATTAAGCCCATATCCTCTGGTTTATTTTGAATAAGAAAAAGGGTAACAGGCACAATGATTAAAAAGCCAATTAGACCAGAGATGCGATAGGCAGCTTGCCAATCCATCACTTCTATAATCTGGCCCACAATTGGTGTCAATATCGCGCCACCTATACCGCTGCCACAATAAGCGATGCCTGTAGCAAAACCCTTCTTGTCACTAAACCACCTACCTATTAACATGCCGATGGTCATGAAGTTTGTACCGTTTATTAAAACCCCATGAAAGAAGGCAAGCAGATTAAAATGCCATAAAGCAGTAGAAAAAGAATAGCCCATCGTGATCGCTGCAAGTCCAATGCCTGAAATCAATATTAAGCGTTTCGCACCAAAGCGAATGAACCAACGGGAATAAAGCGGCATGAGCATAGCACTAACTAAGGTGATAATCGTACGGTGTAAGGTAAATGCTGCCCTTGATAAGCCCAATTCACTGGTAACTGGTACCACGAATACAGAAAAAGTACTATTAAAAATGCCCAGACCAACAGCTGTGGTCAACAGACCTCCCAGCATAACGATCCAGGCATAGTGTAATTTCTTACGCCGCATAGTAACCCTCCTCTACTTGCAAGTGTTTACTACTTTTAAAATCAGTGTAACAGTTGAAGTAGAGTTGAAGTCAAGTAAACGTTTTATCCAAGTGTGGCTACAGCTCTACCAAGCTCACGGCAATGTTCTAGCGCTTCATCATCTGGTGTTTCTTCAGCGATGACGCTACCTGCAACTAAGTTTGCACCGTAAGAGCGGCACAGCTCTTCCCAGTCACGCATCCACTCACCATCACCCCAGCTATGAGAGCCAAATAAAGCAATGGGCTTGCCATTTAACTTAGCTTCTAAAGATGTGAACATGGGCTCGAACTCACCTTCATCGAGCTGCTCTGTCCCTGTTGCAGGGCAACCAAAAGCAATTGCGGTATACGAATCAACTTGATCTTCATCAAAATCACTACAGTATATCAATTTAGCTTCTGCACCTGCCGCTGTTGCACCTGCCACTACAGCATGAGCCATGTCTTCTGTGTTACCTGTGCTGCTCCAATATACAACTGCTACTTTGCTCATCATCTTATCCTCAGCTTTCTTTCTAGTAATTGTACCTTTGATTATACTATCTACCTTTAGCTGATATTGTCTCAATTACCAGCTTATTTACGAAAGATATTGCAAAAGTGCTTTGGCATCCGTTAAAAATTGCTCTGGCTTGCCATCTTCCACGAATTCGAGCATTAAAGCATGTTCTTTTTGACTCTCTTTAAGCGTAGCAATGTATTTCATCCATACATCTTGTCCTTCAAGTAAAGGTTTTCGGCTATAGTCAGGGAGCCAATAAAACACGTGCACATCTTTTAAATATGGCGATACCATTTTTAAAGCTGCTAGGTTCTCTTCTAAATCTAAGGTGTAGTTAGGCTGCCAATACAAAACAAGGTTCTCATGGTCTACTAGCTTCAAAGTCCTTAGTGCACTATGGCGTTCATCGGTTAATGTGTTTGGATGGTACTCATAAGCAATTTGTATGCCATGCTCTATAGCCATGTCGCATATGATCTTCGTATCTTCTACAACGAGTTTAATATAGGCATCGTCAGCAGCAAGTGACCCCTTTGTACCAGCCCATACACGAATGGATGGCACTCCTAAGTGAATTGCAGATTCTAAATAAGGCAAGAAATCTTCTTTGGGATTCTTATTCTCACCTACTCGGTAATAAGATCCATAAGCAATGCTTTTTAAACCTGATTCATCCATCCACTCTTTTACCTGCTTGGCTTTTACTATATCGCCTGCTGGTACATGGATATCACTACCCCACTCAATACCATCTAAGCCTGCCTCTTTAACCAAATCGATTATGGTCTTGGCATCAAGGTCACGAAACGTAATGGAAACCAATCCTGTTTTTAGCATCTTACAATCCTCCTATCTATAGTGTCATCATACGACAGTAAAAGACGGTTTACTAGCAACAAATAAGGTTTCTAAATTAAATGTCCTCACAAAGGGTGATCATGCATCTATATACGAGAAAGCTTGACACAATAAGAAATACTAAAGTGAATTGCATCTATAAAGATTGACATGCAATTCACTTTAGAATGTTTTTTAAATGTTTACCACGACCTATTCAATATCGAACAACTATTGCCTATTCATAAGGATGTCTTAGTCTAAAGACAAAAAAGGGGATTCATCTTAGCTAGCCATTACTCGACGGTAAATAGAATTGGACCTGACTCATGAATGGTCTCATAGGAATCAGCATTGTAGATTTGGATATTGAGCTCTACCTCTTCAATGACCTCGATTCCGTTCTCTTCTAAGTCACTGGATAAAATAGTGATTTCATCTAATGCATAGCGACCCGCATAGACTTCACTGCTAAACAAGGGCATCACCATGAAACCATTGATGGATAAGTCATCACAACTCACTCTAATGTTGGCTCCAGATGCATTCTCGATAAACAAGAGTATACCAGCACCCCAGAAACTATCCTCTTCTACATAGCGGCCAACAATACGGATATCGCCATCATCGAAGATGGTCTTGCCATCGTCTTTGGCTATGACCTCCATCGATTCGTAAGCCGATGTATGTATAACAATCTCTTCGGTATTATGAATATCATCCCACGATTCATCGTCATATATGCGCATAGAAAATGCAATCTCCCCTACAGACGTAATACCTGCTTCTTCTAGTGATGTATTAGATAGATGTAATACATCATTACTCTTTTTACCAGCTGCTACTGTAGCTGAAAACATAGCAGGCACCATATAGTTATTCACCACCACATGTTGATCCGATACAACAATGTCTTGCTCCGTATCATTTTCAATCAAGAGTTTAATGCCTAGACCAAAAAATGTTTCATCGACTATCTCTTCTGCAGTAATCTTGATGCCTTCATAGTCAACAATGACTGTACGTTCGATACTTGGTAGACTTGATGACCCATCGTCTGCTTCAAGGCTATCACTAGGATCTTTCTCTAGGGCATCCAAGAGATCCTCTAGAAGGCCTTTTGTTGTAGTCACATCCTCTTCATCTGTTTCTTGTTTTGTATCGACTGTATCCTTAGCTATAGGACGCGTAGTCCCCTCCATCTCACATGCAGATACAGTTATACTTACTAAGACTGCCAACACTATGGCTAAAACTTTATTCATCACTTGATTCTCCCCCTTATTCATAATCTTCTGCGGATTGCCTCTTATCTTTGATGCTTGATACTAAGAATAAGAGTGCAAATACCAAACTCAAGACGCCCCACACTTGCAAATCCGGATACGTTGCGCTGTTTGCTATACCTACTAAACCTGCTAAGGCGTATAGGATGGTGCAAAATATACCACCACCTCGGCTAGATCTTGTGGCAACAGCAACAATCCCTGAAATCAGCATAAACAAAGCGACTAACACTCCTGCTCCACCACTTGTGCTCTCACTACCTGTGACTGCATCGCCAAAGCTGACAACGCAAGACTGCATAAAAATAACGATGGTTAAAACCATACTCACGATGCCAATGATTAATTTAGTTGTTCTCATTATTTTCCCTTCCCTCTTTAGGCACTACGTATTTTGCCAGCTTCACGCCTTTACTAACTTCCGTTACATAGCCCATGTTGATGCCTGACAGTGCTACCAATTCTTTTAATGTAGAAGAACTTGCTTTGATTTCTTCGGCGTACAAAATCCCAAACAAGTTGATCTGACTAACTGCTTCATTTCGTTTTGCGTCGTTATACATTCGACGCAAGATCGAAGCAAGCTTTAGGTCATCCACAACTATCCCTCCTCTCAAGCTTGTAAAATATAAATAGCCACTTGCTATTTACAAGTGGCATTATAGGAAGAATATTTCTTTTACAATCCCCTGATTTAGGGGAAATTTAGTGGTATATCTTACTTACTTTCAGATAGGATGACTTCACCTTCTAATATGAGGCGATCGTTTACGAGATCTACAGACCCATGCTGCTTTTGAATCTCTTGCATTAAGATTGCATCTCTAAGTTTACGCGCATAAAGCGGTGATAAGCCATAGTACTTGAGTGCTCGATTGCATTCTTCAGTATTTAATTTCATGCTGATGAATAAACGCAGTAGCTTATCTCGATCTGAAGTTTTGGTCTCTTGAGTAAGGAGCTTATAACCATATTTTAAAGGTAGATCTGCTTTTTGAATAACATCTCGCCTGAGAAGTTTTCTCTCTTCTAATAAATGGTCCATGTAGGACGTAAAGTCATGGTAGTCTTTATTTGTGTGACGCTTGATGAAAGACAAAATATCGTCATGCTCGTTGTTCAATAAGATGTCTTCTAATTCTTCTGTCCGCTTTAAGTCTTCCTTGTCCACCACTTTGCCCTCCATATAAGTCCTTCTCAACTCTATAAAAGATTATAGTATAATTTACAAGGCGAGGTGTACAAAAGCATATGGAGTTCTCACTAAACAATTTCGACATCATCAGGCCCTTACGAGAAAGACAAGGGGTCCAATTGGTTTCGCACAAAGCGAGCGGTCATATATATATTCTTAAGATACGTGAACACTTCGATATTGATATCTACCAATACTTAATAGAGCACCCCAAAAAAGGCCTCCCCCGTATTATCGAATACGGCGTTTTAGATGCTAAGCTTTGTGTCATTGAAGAATACATCAATGGGGAGAGTTTAGAAGACTTACTCGAGCGAGAAGGTATACTGGATCTAAACACTGTCTTACACATCATCGTGGAACTGTGCCAGATACTAGCTCCCTTACATCGATTGAAACATCCAATCGTGCACAGAGACATTAAGCCCTCGAACATCATGGTTAGCCGTGACGGCAGTATCAGCTTGATCGATTTCAATACGGCTAAATATAGTGACGAGAAGCAAAGCAGAGATACAGTATTAATTGGCACCAAAGGCTATGCCGCTCCTGAGCAATACGGATTTTCGGTCTCTAAACCTAGCACAGATATTTATGCCTTAGGCATACTCATGAATCAACTCTTAACAGGTGCATTACCGACAGAGGAATTACACCAAGGACCACTAAAAGACATCATTTTAAAATGCTGTTCCATTGATCCTAAAAACCGCTACCAAAATGCAAGTAAGCTCTTAGCTGCAATCAATGAAAGCTTGCTCGAAGATGGTCCTTATCAGATCTTACCTGATGGATGGCGTGCTTGGTTAATCCCTGGTTTTCGCAGCAATAAGATCAAGCATAAAATCTTTTCTAGCATTGGCTACTTGCTCCTATTAGCATCTGTGGCCGAAATGGATCTAGAGTCAGGCTCCTTCGTGGAGGATCTTATTTTTAGACTGTGGTATCTGTTTATGATTTTAAGCATGGTCTTCTTCTTTGGTAATTATAGAAACGTACAGATGCATGTTCCCTTTATCATGCACAAGAGCAAAGGTGTACGCATCTTCATGAAGGTAATCGTTGCCTTCATCATTCAATTCGTGCTCGGTATTTGTATGGTAGCTCTGTCGTCTCTCTTTGGCTCTAATATTTAGAAACGATATGCAAGGTTTAAGATTTGCTTAAGCAAATTTTGTAATGTTCCAAATTGAAATGAATATAATTAATACAACCGTCATTAAAAAGAGGCGGTCTAATTGCTTCACATTGATCCTCTTCGCAATCTTTCTACCGGCAAAGCCACCTATGGAGCCTGCAATAACCATGACGATCAAGGTCTGAATTTGAACATCTGGTATGTTATTTAGAAGTATTGTAAAGACAAGACTTGTCGCTTGGGAGAGTAGAATAATGAAGATAGAGTTTAAAGAAGCAATCTTCGTGTCCATGGCATAAAAGTAGTGCAGGACCACTAGGTTTAAAGGACCTCCACCAATACCAATAAAGGACGAGATGATGCCCAAAGACATACCGATCAAGATACTCCAAATAGGGCTTGATACATCCTTAGTCTTTACATGCTGTTTCTTAAAGGAATAAACAATGACGACGAGCATCATTAAGACAAGTAAGATATTTTGAATCAATCCAATATGATTGTCTTCCTTGAACTGCTCTTTGGCTAAGTTAAATAATTCATTACCGAGCATGCCACCGATGGAAGCACCAATGGCTAGTGCAAATTTCGTAGTGTTCTTTGTCGGATTATTTCTTGATTCTTCTTTTGAATTAAACAGTGCCACACAAGTCATCGCTAAAACCGTACAACCAGATAAGAAGCTGACTTCTGATACACTCATGCTGGTAAGGGCATCCAACATAGGCTTGATGATGACACCTCCTCCAATGCCACTGATCGCACCAATTGTCGTTGCGATGTAACAAATAATAAAGATAATCACCATTTCTACCATAACTATATAAACCCCTCACTGCTTACCCTAAAGCATCTAAAAGACTAAGATAAAGATCTTGATACCTAAAGCAGACGTACAATCAACCTGGCATCAATTTGCTTAAAGATAATTGTACATCATAATTTGAAGATACTAGAAGGAGCTCTAAGAAGATTGTGCAAGTGCTCTAGAATGGCTTACAAGAGTACAAAGCACAGTGAAAAGAAGCGTAGAAAGGTCAAAAAGATATACAGACCTGTGTCATATCTGACGAATTTCAAATTGAGTATCAGAATGCTTTGACAATGGATATTTGACAGGCGTATGATAAAAAAAGATATATCGTTGAACTGAGAGGTACTGATATGCAAGCTTTCCTCATTGGCATTCTAGGTGGACTGATAGAATTATTCTTATTACGCCTACTTGTTAAAGCCTTGGGTAAGCAGCAAACTGGCCTTATGGCCTTGGTATCTTTACTTAAACTGCTCGTTCTAGTGCTGACATTTACAATCGTTGTCCTCTTCTTCCGCGAAGATTTAATCTGGTGCGGCGTGGGACTCGGTATGGTTCTTGTTGGTGGCTCCTTTATCCAGTTTTTGATCGCTCATAAGAAGGAAGGAGCTTGATCATTGTGCAAGAAAATGGCACAGCAACTGGTTTAACAAATCAAAACAAATCCAATCGTAAAAAGCGGTACATCAACATAGCAATTATTTTAGCCTTGTGGCTCTTAAGCGGCTTTATACTAGGTTTATTTACTGATGGCACAAGCAAAGATCTGCATATAGAGATCTCATCTCCAAGGGTACAAATTGGCTCTTTAGAAGTAAGTACCTCTGTTATCTATGCAGTCATTTCAACTGTCTTCTTGAGTATAGTCGCATTGCTTATTCGCTTTATCTTCATCCCAAGATTTAAAGATGAGCCCAAAGGTTTGCAAAACGTAGTAGAAATCATGGTTGAACAAGTGCAACGCTTTAGTGATACGAGGTCTGGCTATAAAAGTGATACCTTAGGTGCGTATATCTTTAGCTTAGCAGCCCTCATGATCACCAGTGAGTTGTTTGAACTCCTTGGCATGAGACCGCCTACAGCTGACCTTATCATGACCTTGTCGATGGCGCTATGTACCTTTTTCTTAGTCAACTACTACGGCATTAAGATTAAAGGTGCTAAAGGACGGATCCAAAGCTTTGCTGAACCAATCGCTGTGGTCTTCCCTATAAGGCTTTTATCAGACATTGCCATTCCTGTGTCTTTAGCCTGCCGGCTCTTTGGTAATATGCTTGGCGGCATGATCGTCATCCATCTACTCTATATGGCACTTGGAACGTTTTCAATTGGTATTCCTGCGGTCTTAGGGCTTTATTTCAACATCTTTCATCCCCTGATGCAGGTATTTATATTTATTACACTCTCACTCACATTTATTAAAGAAGCTGTCGAGTAAAACAGCAAAAGGAGAATTATATGGATTTAGGTTTAATCGCAATCGGAGCAGGACTTGCAGTCTTCACCGGTGTTGGCGCAGGTATTGCTATGGGCATTGCAACAGGTAAGGCGGTGGAATCCATCGCAAGGCAACCCGAAGCATCAAGTCAGATCAACTCTGTCTTATTACTTGGTCTTGCCTTAACGGAATCTACTGCCATCTATGGCTTTGTTACTGCTTTGATCATCATCTTCACGATGGGCTAAGAGGTATAGAATATGGATTTTAATCTAGTAGACATCATCATACACCTCATCAACATCATCGTGCTCTTCTTGATCTTACGCCATCTACTGTATAAACCCGTCTTGGCATTTATCAGAAAAAGAGAGCAAACAATCCAAGATGCAAAGGCTATGCAAGATGAGATAGAAAAAGAATTAGCTGCAAAGCAAGAACATGCAGATGTACTCTTAACTAAAGCCAAAGAAGATGCAGATAACATCATTGAAAAAGCACTCTTGGACGCTAAAACATTAGAGCGTGAGCAAGCAGAAGCGTCTAGAATCAATCGCCTCCAAGAAGAAGATAAAGCTATTTCTGAATTAAATGCAAAACTTGCCAAACGACAATCTCAGATGGACGAAGAAGTGACTAGAGAAGCACTAAGACTGGCAAGCCAAATACTCAAGCGTGAAGTCAAGGCAAATGATAATAAAGATGTCATCTTAGCATTCTTTGAAAAGGCACAATAAGATGAGCAAAGGAACACTTTACATTGCAGGTCCTTATTCGGATGAGGACATCCATTTAATAAAAGCTCAATTCAATGAGACACTTGGCAAGCAAATCGAGTTTGATGTACATAAAGATAACTCCCTTATTGCAGGCTTCTTGGCCTTGATTGATGGGCGTGTTTACGATGCATCTGTGCGTACAAAATTAAGCAAAGACCAGTCCCCCACCGTATACGACTATGGAACGGTCGTCTCTTCTGGTGATGGCATCGTCAAAGTCTTAGGCCTCGTACGCTGTCAGTACGGTGAGAAGGTTGCATTTGAAGGAGATGTATATGGTCTCGTGATGCAGTTAGATCGTGGCATAGCCGACATCATCATCTTAAGCAATCAAGCGGATGTTCGTTTAGGCTCTAGGGCTAGGAGTACAGGTGACGTCATTGAAATACCTGTCGGCGACAAGCTCCTTGGCCGCATCATTGACCCACTAGGTAACGCCTTAGATGGACATGCACTCAACGCAAATGAATATAGAGCCATCGAACAGGCAGCTCCTACGATTATCCAGCGCGGAATGGTAAAAAGACCCTTGCAGACAGGTATCCTTGCCATCGATGCCATGATCCCCATCGGTAAAGGACAAAGAGAGCTCATCATCGGCGATCGGCAAACAGGTAAAACAACGATTGCACTAGACAGTATTTTGAATCAAAAAGAGCAAGATGTCATTTGTATCTATGTCGCCATCGGTCAAAAACAATCGTCTGTGACTAAAGTCTATAACGAGTTAAAGTCACACGGTGCCCTAGCTTACACCATCATCTTACATGCCTCTGCCAGTAGCAGTGCAGCGATGCAGTATATTGCACCTTATGCAGGTGCTGCCATTGCAGAAGCATTCATGCACGAAGGCATTGATGTTTTAATTGTCTACGACGATTTGAGTAAACATGCGATTGCTTATAGAACACTATCTCTACTGCTAAAACGTCCACCAGGGCGTGAAGCCTACCCTGGTGATGTCTTCTACTTACACAGCCGCTTATTAGAACGCAGTGCGCAACTCAAAGATGAGTTAGGTGGTGGCTCTATCACTGCACTACCGATTGTAGAAACCCTAGCAGGAGATATTTCAGCATATATACCGACGAACATCATTTCAATCACAGATGGTCAAGTCTACCTAGAATCAGAATTGTTCCATGCAGGCATCAGACCTGCCATTAATGTCGGTTTATCCGTCTCTCGTGTAGGTGG
>CAYXVJ010000031.1:6721-16744 GCA_964468675.1 uncultured Oscillospiraceae bacterium | reverse complement strand
TGGCGATGAGCTCTTATGAGCCAGATGACGGCACACATCGTGATCCGGAATTTGTCTTGATGCGTTTTGATACCGGACAACAAGGCGAGCACTACTACCAGTCCATCCGTAACAAGAAGGAACTAGAATTGGTGTTCAATGTCTTTTACGAACGCTATTTGAAGCATCTGACATGATCTAATACTAGATGTCAATCGATTGATCCGTATCCTTTAGGATGCGGATTTTTCTATATTCAGTAGAAGTATAGTAGAAGTACATTGCAGTTTCTTTCATGTTCACAATTTCAAGGGTATAATTTGTTATTATTGTTTTAGGCTAAACGATTGGAGTGTTTCTATGTCTCATGAGCAACAGTATACTTATACCCCTCAACCCCCGCCGCCTAAGCGTGCGTATCAATTGAAGCCAAATGGGAAGTATCCCTTTTCGGCCCGAACAGTATTAATACCCTTGCTCTTTTATATGATTCATATAGGCTTACAATCGATTGCAGTAAGTGCTTTAACGATTCTTGCAATGGCTAGAGCGAATGCACCTTTGACGCCAACAGACCTAATCAATGTAGTCATGCAAGAGCAAAGCTGGATTCTTTTACTTTCAGGTATCCCGCAGATATTGACCTATAGCATTGCACTATTCGTTATGAATAAAAGACACCAGCAGTATGTACTAACAAGATTACCTTCATTTCCAGAAGTGTCTGCAAGTGCTCTTTTGACCTTGGGTGCTATTGGTGGCACCACCTTGATTTTAGTTTTAATTCAAATGCTAGCTGGCGTATCTAGCTTCTGGGATGCACAATTGGATGCTTACATTGAACTGAGCCAAGCCTTTGGTGATACCTCTGGCATGGTCTTACAAGTCATCTCGATTGTCATCTTGGTACCGATCGCAGAAGAGCTCTTGTTTAGAGGCATCTTGTGTGGAGAGTTAAAACGTGTCATGCCAGACTGGGCTGTGATTCTTGTATCGGGGGCTGTATTCGCTTTAATTCACGGCAATGTCATTCAATCGACCTATGTTTTATTAGCAGGTATTATTCTAAGTGCAATCTATATCTGGTCAGGATCCATTTGGCTCGTCATTGGCATGCATTCATTTTATAATTTACTAGGTAGTACAGTGCCGATCTTACTTGGAGCAAACGAGCAAGTGATGCAATGGATTACAACCATTGAAATGATCTGTGTTCCAATTGGTATTGTTATTGCTTATGTGTTCTATAAGAAACAAAAGACAAGGCAGATGATGGAGGTAAGATGATCTTCAGAAGGCGGAGGCGTTATCGCTCAGCTTCGTGGTATCGTGGTGTGCGAGGCTTAAAACATAAGAATAGAAATTTGTGGTTAGGCATCATGGTATCTTCTGTAATACTTTTAATTACAGTAGCCATTATGCTGACTGCTCTTTTTTCTGCTCTGCGGACGCGCCCGTTCTTGATTGAAGTTGGAGATGCTACTAATAGTGATGTACCTATTATTGGCAGTGGCTTAAATTTGGTACACACACCAGGTCTAAACTTGATCAATAACCCTTCTTTTGAACCATATCTGTCGCGTCGTGCACACACCGTTATCGGCACAGGCCAGATGGATACTGGTCAATTGCTATGGATGTCTAGTGATGAAGATACATTAGATCCTGATCGACAATTTGAAGATGAAGCATATAAGCTTATACGCCAAGGCGAAAATGGGGCATTACAGACGGTTCAAAGTGGTGTCGTTAAACAGCAGATCCAAGGTGTACCAAATACAAGTCAAATAGAAGGCATAATCGATGCTGAGTATTTGAACCTTGATGACTCTGGAGTATTAGATGCGAGTGTGTCTCATGAAGCTGATGACTCTTATTTCTTTGGAGTCGGGCAATTTGGTTACTTAGTCTACATCGATAGTGAAGGCACAAAATCCATGAATATTAGTACCGCTAGAGGTTTTGTTACTCCTCTGGATGGAGTGACTTTAACAGTACCTGTAGCTTTCACACAAGTGCTTCGCCAGGGTGATTATTTTTATATTCTAAATGAGCACGGCTATTTGTTCCAAAGCCCCGTTACGGATCCATTTGATTTGGAATTAGTCAGTCATGGAACAAGTAATGTAGCAGAGCCCTTGCGCACCTATTGGAGGTATTTAATCCTCATTGAAGACACCATCGTTGCCTTTAGTGTGACAGGTGAATATATTCAATATAAAGATGCTGTGGTATCAAGTGGTGATCTAAGATTAAGCTTGGACGCGAGTACGATTGATAGTAGCCCTAATGGCGATAAGATAGAAGATTTATTACTCAGCATGCTCTATATCGAAGACATTCAGATGATGGGGAATTATATTCTAATGACGAATGGTCAATTCGTCGTCATGCTTTCCTACCAGATGAGGCATTCTGGAGCCATTGTATTTAGAGGCGTCTCAGGATTGCAAACAACAAGCGACGCGTTTAATCAAGGGAGTATTTGGCTCAAGTCTATCGTTATCGATGAACATACTGCAATCGTTAGGGGAACAGGCAATGACTTCTTGAAGATTGAAGCAAATTTCGATCGTGGTCAAAAACCTTTTAAATATACCCCTTATTATTCAGACGAAAGCATGGATGATAGGCTAGCTAATATAGCTTACGATACTGTCGCCATTGATGAAGATCATATCTTGTATCTCATGAGGGATAACAGGCTAGTGCTCAAAAACCTTGAAATGCCAGATACAGCTTTATATGAACTTGAACTAGATGAAAGCATTGTACCGAATCTGTTTTTAGATCACACAGATGATTCAATATACATCGCGAGTAGAACGTCTCAAGTCTATCGCCTGCCTTTTGGATCTGCAGCTGTAATTGATGAAGCAAACACAAAGGCAATGAATGGTGACCTCATCCTCTTCGAAGAAGAGCAGCCTTCGATCAGCAGCGATGATTTGGATCAGGCTTACATGTGGACGGTCGACGAAGGTGTAACAAGCATCAAATATGCAGCAGGTCAGCATTTGAATATGCCAGGTGATACGTCAATAAAGCAAATTATATTGGAAGAAGATGCTACAGGAAACTTAAAGGAAAGGGGCTTATACAGCTTTAGTTTAAAGGCTAAGCAAGTATCTAGCTCGAATGGTCAATTGCTAGTTGAGATAGAAGGACCTTTCCAGACCATTGAACTATCTTTTGATAAGATCAATAACACTTGGAAGCAATTTGAAGAAAGCTTTATTGTGCCAAGACACCTCAATGTCAATAGCCCCATTACTGTAACGATCACTTGGATAGGCAGTGGAGATTTGCAACTAGACGATCTCTTTTTAGCGCCGACTGTCAGAGACGGTAATATTTACGATGTGGACTTCAAAGAACAGATCACCTCAATGAAAGCTGCTATCTTGCGCTTCCCGGATTTAGGGATTGGTCAAGCCTATGGGTCTCTAGACGCATGGCAATCGTACGCTGAAGTAAACCGTTATCCAAGTGGCTTAGAAGATAAAGTCGCTAGCCTTGAAGCAGCGATGCGCCTTACACAAACAAGTGGAGCTATACCATGGCTTGTCATTGATAGCTATGCTACAAGGGAACAAGTCAAGCAAGTCTTGCATTACTTAGCAGCCCCAGTCACTGAGGAAATGGGAGCCAAGCGTTTAAGTAATGGCACGGCCGTTCCCTGGTCCAACCAACTGTCTAGTATTCTTCTAGAGGTCGTAGACAACAATGATGTTTATCGTACCGATAGTGAACGAGCGGCATTCGTGGACATGGTTTTAGATGCACTTGAGTCCTCACCATATTACGATCAGGTGAAGAATAATCTGGTTTTGATCGATGGCATGACATATAAAGATGGTTTAATGCAGTCACAAGCAGATTACCATGCATCAAGTTTATCAATTAAAGTGACAGATTCAGATAGTTTTCTACAAATGATTGATTTAACGATGGAAACATTCACACAAGCAAGGCCCAGGCATTTAAATCGCCCTGGACGTAGTGTCCCGGACTTGATCAATAGCTTCAGTTTAGCTGTATACGATGGAGCAATTGAAGCAAGAGATTTAAGTGCTGCAGATTACACGCACGCCACACTCTATGGTTTTCTTGAAGGTAGTGCTACCGTGATGCTGGATCTAGATACACGTAAGCAAAGTACTGATTTGCCGCTTAATGTCGCTTCTATGCTTCAAGCATATACAGCAGATAGTCTATTGGATGTCCGTACGTTAAATCCAATTGAACAAACAACAGAGTTAGATCAACAACGCTTCTATCTTAGGCTAGAAAGACTTAGAAAAAAGTATGAGCTAGATGAAAATTATTCGAGTTCCTATGTAATAGACACGTATACCTATGGTGTTGGGTCCAGTGCGAATATAAAAGCCGTGGGCTTTAAGCAGGGGGATCGCCAATCTGTGATTGTAATGAATATTGGTGATACAGCAGGATCTTTTGAGATGGAGTTTGCATCAAGCCATAGTAATACATCTATGCATTACTATGAAAAGACAGGCAAGTTTTCTCATACAGAAGACTACCCAGGTGATCGCAGACGAATCGCCCTTGCAGCAGGTAGCGTGGTCATTATCGATATGGAACTTATAGAGTAGTGTTAGGGGGAGGTTTGACATGAAGGAGTTTAGAGTAGCTATTGTTGGTTGTGGACATGTCGCAGCATTGCATGCCGACATCATCAGCAAACTGCCGCACTGTACCTTGATTGCAGTAGCAGATATTGATACCCACAGGGCAACTGCCTTGGCTGAGATGTATGCTGCTAAAGCGTATTCAAGTTTAAGCAGTATGCTTCGGGAAGAAACACTAGATGTCGTCCATATATGCACACCTAGTAACCTTCATACCTCCATGGTCAGAGAATGCGCGGCTAAAGGCTTAATGGTATTTTGTGAGAAGCCTGGAGCGATATCCAAACATCAGTTAGACGAACTAGATCAATTAGCCAAGACAAGTGAGATTGGTATTTGCTTCCAGAATCGTTTTGTCTCTGCATCTAAAAAGCTTCTTCAAGTACTCCATGGAGGCTCATTAGGGGCGATCCAAGGGGTACGTGCTATGGTCACATATAAAAGAGATAAAGCCTACTATGAGCGCTTCCCATGGCGTTCAGATTTAGAGTCATCTGGTGGTGGAGCTTTGATGAATCAAGCTATATTAACCTTAGACTTAATGGTTCAAGCCATGGGTAAGGGGACAGTTACAGAAGCCAGAATTGGCATGCCAAGGCAAGACCATCGTATTGAAGTTGAAGAGAGCATAGAAGCGTATATTGATTTTTCCGGTAGGCCTGGCTTACTTTATGCATCCGGTGTCTATAGTGAGAATGCTCCAACAATATTGGAGTTTCATTGTGAGAAGGCAAGGCTGCGACTAGAAGGTGAGCAATTAAGCCTTAGTAGACCCAATGGACAAGTCGATCTTATTGCTACAGGCTCGAATGTGAAGTCATGGCATCACAGTGATTTGGCTAGCGGCCACTACGATGCGATAGCTGCCTTCTATGAGGCTGTTATCCATGATTTACCTAATCCGTTAACACCTGATAGCGTTGGATCCACCTTACGCCTGGTGTATGATATATACAACAAAGCAGGACGGGCAGAAGTAGGAGATACTTGGCACGATCTTACAAAGCAATAAGTCGAAATAAGGAGGCTTAGTCTATGAATCCATTTGAACTGTATTTGCCGACGCGTTATATTTTCTCATATGATGCAGAAAATAAGGTAGGGGCACTGGTAGAAGAAAAGGGAGCTAAAAAAGTACTCTTGCACTATGGTGGCGGGAGTGCAGAGCGATCTGGCTTACTAGGCAGAGTTCGCACAAGTTTAGCCAATAAGAACATTGATGTGTTTGAGTTGGGTGGAGTCCAACCCAATCCACGTGTGGAATTGGCCTATGAGGGTATAGACCTTGTCCGTAAGCACGATATAGACTTCATTCTTGCAGTGGGCGGTGGATCCGTTATTGATTCAGCAAAGACAATTGCAGCTGCAGCACATTATGAAGGGGATGCCTGGGACTTATATAAAGGCACATTCCATCCTAAGACGGCCATGCCAATTGGCGTTATTTTGACCATTCCAGCTGCTGGTAGTGAAGGCTCAGATAGTGCGGTAATGAACCAGATTGAAGATGGCATTGTCTATAAAAGGTCTTTTGGATCCTCAGCAGTGATTCCACAGTTCGCTTTATTAAACCCAGAGCTTACATGGACCTTGCCTGTGAATCAAACGGTTGCAGGAATAGCTGATATCTTTACCCACGTTGCAGAGCGCTACTTCACAAATACAAAGTCAACTTACCTGATTGATCAGTTCTGTGAAGGCATCTGGCGTACCTTGATCCGCTATGCACCGATCGTACATCGAGATCCTGAGAACAGGGAAGCTAGAGAGCAGATTATGTGGGCTGGTACCGTAGCACATAATAACTTTGTAGGTCTAGGTCGTGAGCAAGACTGGGCAAGCCATGGAATCGAACATGAATTGTCCGCTCTTTATGATGTAGCTCATGGTGCAGGCTTAGCAACAGTCTTACCAGCATGGATGCTATATGTTTATAAACATGATCTTGCAAGGTTCGTTCGTTTTGCCACTGAAGTCTTTGGTATCGAGAATGATCCATTCGATCAGGAGCGTACAGCCTTGAAGGGTATCTACGCATTGAAGGCATTTTATTCATCGATTGGTCTACCTACAAGCCTTGCAGAGCTTGGTGGAAAAGTGGATGATGTTGACTTCTTAGCTAAGAATATAGACTTTGACAGTGAAGGTAAAATTGGCTGGTTTGTAAGACTAGATGTGAACGATGTCCTTGAAATATACAAGTTAATGTAGGCAAAAATAGATCGTATATGGTCGAAATTGTGCTATTTTGATTTTTTAATCTGTAGATAAGATGCACCTTTTGGGTTAGTATGACGTTAGTTTGGCGTTATTTCTAACTGAAGAGGTGCAATTTTTATGAAAACAAAAGAAGGTGGATTTACCATTCCAGGTCAAAGTAACTATGAGCAATTGACATTGGAATTAGCGAAGCGCTGGGGTGCTGATGTCATTCGAGATAGCGACGGTACAGACTTATCAAAAGACATCTTGGATGCAGGTTTTGATATTTACTCAACCATCTGCATCATCAGGGAACATAACGAATGGGCTAAAGAAAACCCAGGTCACTTGCAACAATCCTTTTTGATCTCAGATCCCATCATTGCAGAAGATAAAACTTGTAAGATAGATTTGCTATCAGGGTTCTTTAGAGAACAGTTTGCTGTCAATGAAACAGAAGAGAGTATTCAAAATTGGCAAGTATTTGATCGTACAAATGGCCGTGAAGTGCCAAAAAGTCTTTGGTCTTACAAAGATGGACAAGTTTTAATTGAAGAGTCAGTACCTTACCATACGTATACTGTTAATTTCCTTGCTTGGCGTATATGGGAAGAGATCTCCATGTACAACCACACGACCAACGACTGGGGTGATAAGGAGCATTTAATCCCTTTAGATCCAATTTATCCTGCAGTACAAGACTATATGCTAGATTGGCTACGTGAGTGGTGCGAGCAGCATCCACGGACAGATGTTGTTCGTTTCACTTCCTTTTTCTATAACTTTGTGTGGATTTGGGGAGAGAGCCAAAACCATCGCAATCGTTTTACCGATTGGGCGTCTTATGACTTTACGGTATCTCCTAAGGCTTTGGATTTATTCGAAGAGGAATATGGCTATCGTTTAACATCTGAAGACTTCATTAATGGCGGTAAATTACAAGTAACCCATATGCCACCTACAAAAGCGAAGCTTGATTGGATGGCATTTATCCAAAAATTCGTCTATCAGTTTGCAAAAGCGTTAATTGATCTTGTACATGAATATGGCAAGAAAGCCTACGTCTTTTACGATGACAGTTGGGTTGGGGTCGAACCATATGGTGAGTACTTCAAAGACTACGGCCTAGATGGTCTCATTAAGTGTGTCTTCAATGGCTTTGAAGTACGTTTATGTAATGAAGCAGCAGGAGAGATGACTAGAGAGCTGCGCTTGCATCCTTATTTATTCCCGACAGGTTTAGGTGGGCTTCCAACATTTGCCAAAGGTGGAGACCCTACTAGAGATGCACAGCTGTACTGGAGAAATATCCGTAGAGCCCTCTTAAGAAAACCAGTTGATCGTATTGGCTTAGGTGGATACTTGAGTTTAACCAATGACTATCCAGATTTTGTTGACTGCATTGAAGAGATAGCAGATGAATTTAGATTGATAAGAGAGTTGCATCAATATGCGCCGGTGGAAACAAGTAGCAAGCGAGTTGCGATCGTACACAGTTGGGGCAAACTAAGGAGCTGGACACTTAGTGGACACTTCCATGAAAGTGATCAGCACCCCTTGATCCATATCATTGAATCCTTATCAGGATTGCCTTTTGAGGTCGATTTCTTAAGCTTTGACGATGTACTAGATGGGCAATTAAAGGATGTTGATGTATGCATCAATGCAGGCTTTACCGGTAGTGCATGGAGTGGAGGAGAGGCTTGGGCAAATCCCAAACTAGTCAGTACCATTACAAAGTGGGTCTATGAAGGAGGCGTATTACTTGGCGTAGATGAACCATCTGGCTTGGCTGGAGGAGCAAATCATTTCCGTTTAGCCAATCTCTTTGGTATAGACCTTGATACCGGTGCTAAGGTAAACCATGGACGTATAAACTTTACTATAGAAGACGCTTCCATGAAGCAGTTACCGACTGGCATTAAAGTAAAAGGCAATATTTACTTACTAGATGAGGATACCAGTGTGTATCTAGAAGAAGACGGCAAGCCACTACTAAGTAAAAAGCAAGTTGGCAAAGGCAAGGCTTGGTACTTGACTGATTTTGTATATAACAATACGAATACTGCTTTCTTGAAGGAACTGATAGAAGACGGACGTACACAAGCTTACCAGACAGACAATGTTCATGTTGTTAGCGCACGTTTTGCGGACAGGCTGATTCTATCCAATCAGACGGCTGAGAAGCAAAGATGTCGCATTGAAGGGTTAACGGATGAACTCTATGAGCTTGAAGGAAACGAGTTGCGTTTGATTCAAATTTGATCATGTGAAATTTGTTTTATTTTCTACTGTTGGGTACTTGCATTAGCAATGTGCCCAATTTTCTTCTTTCAATCTTGTGCTAACTGTCTTAAACATCTTTTGTGATATTTTAAGATCGAATATGAATGGTCGTTTTTGCGTAGTTTAGTCTTATTAATGATTTGAAAAGAATGTCAAAGTGTACGATAGTAGAGATGGAGCAGAATGAAAACTATGCAATATTACCAGCAGGGTAATGTGCAGTTTTGAGGGAGAAGCAATGATCAGACGTCGAAAATCTAAGCAATTAGAGTTAAATCAATCGATCACTTGGAAAAAGGCCATTGGCAGAGATTGGCAACTGTATTTATTACTGTTATTCCCAATCGCAATGGTTGTCATTTTTAACTACGCTGCATATCCAGGCTTACGTATGGTGTTTATGAACTATAAACCTGCACTTGGATATGACAAGAGTGAATGGGTAGGGATGGAAACATTCCAAAAAGTATTCCGTGATCGAGATTTCCATAGAGCATTACGTAATTCATTAATATTCAACTTTTTAGACTTAGGTATTGGTTTTCCAGTACCCATTATTTTGGCATTGATGCTAAATGAATTGCGCTATCCTCGATTTAAGAAAATCACACAGACTATTTTATACCTACCACACTTCTTATCTTGGGTCATTATCGGCAGTGTTGCCTATCAGATCTTTAGACCAAGTACCGGTATTATCAACATCTTGATGATGAATGCGGGGATTATAGAAGAAGGTATTCCATTCTTAACATCACGCTGGCACTGGGCAGCAACGTATCTCTTAATCGGCGTATGGCAGGGTATGGGTTGGGGAACCATCATCTACCTAGCAGCTATGACCAGTATTAATGATGAGTTATATGAAGCGTCCATGATTGATGGTGCAAACCGTTGGAAACGT
>CAYXVJ010000031.1:3013-6711 GCA_964468675.1 uncultured Oscillospiraceae bacterium | reverse complement strand
TATCACCTTACCTGGCATTAAAGGTACCATCGTCACACTCTTGATCATGAACCTTGGTCGTGTCATGGGTAGTAACTTTGAACGCTTGGATGTGTTTGGCAATACACAAGTTCGTTCATTCCAATATCAACTGGCCATCTACATCTATGAAAAAGGTTTGGGTAACGCCCAATTCAGTATGTCTACAGCAGTAGGTTTATTCCAATCGGTAGTCGGTTTGATACTGGTTCTAGTAGCCGATAGATTCGCTAAGATGCTTGGCGAAGAAGGCTTGATTTGAGGTGAGAATTGTGATGCAAAGTATATCTGAAAAAAGAACAAAAGATGACAGTTCTCTAGACAAGAAGAAAAAGAAGCCAATTGAGCAATTTATGTTCAGTGATCTCGTGATGATGACCATCATTGTCCTCTTATGTATCACCTGTATATTCCCGTTTATTCACTTGGCCGCAAAATCCATATCCAGTAATAGTAGTGTTATGGCAAAGAGCGTATTTCTCTGGCCAAAAGAAACGACATTCGCAGCGTACGTTTCACTCTTCAAAGATGGATCCATGGTTTATTCGATGCTGTACTCAGCTATCGTAACCTTGATTTTTACCATCATGGGTATGATGGTTTGTATTGCAGCCGCTTACCCATTATCGAAACGAAGATTGAAGGGACGAAACTTCTTTACTTTGATTTTGATGTTCCCGATGTACTTCTCAGCAGGCTTGATTCCATCTTATCTCCTGTTTAGTAACTTGGGTATTCTCGATAACATGTGGGTCTTAATCTTGCCTTTGATTTATTCACCATACAACATGCTTATTATGAAGACTTCATTCCAAGCAAGTATCCCAGACAGCTTAGAAGAATCGGCCTTCCTTGATGGAGCCAGTAACTTCCAGATTTTAGGCAGAATCGTCATACCTCTATCTAAACCGATTCTAGCAACGATTTCACTCTTCTATGCAGTCGGTCGCTGGAATGCCTATGCGGATAACAAGTATTACATCAGATCCGATGAATTAAAAATGATTCAATATCGTCTATACCAGATGGTCGCGTCTGCTCAAGAGGCTCAAACGACATCGCTATCAGAAGCCGCAGCTGTTACAAGCACACCTGAGGTCTTACAAGCAGCAGCCATTATGTTCGTAACCATACCGATTATCTGTATCTATCCCTTCTTACAAAAGTACTTTGTAAGAGGCGTGATGATTGGTGCGATTAAAGGATAGAGTCAAACTTTGATGGATACCGGATGGACCGGTAGATATAAAAATTTTACATGAGGAGGAAATGTAAATGAAGAAAATTCTTCAAAAACTAACAGCGTTCAGTTTAGTTGCAGTGCTCAGCGTTACGTTACTAGCAGCATGTGGCGGCGGCAGCTCTGATGACCCAACTGACAAAGAAACAGATCCACCAAAACAGACGGATCAAAAAGATCCTGATGATGAAACATCAACGGATACTCCAGATGATGAGGATCCAAGTGATGAACCAGGCGAAGAAGGTCTATGGCCAGCATTTGACGAGCGCGTCAGCATCGTCATACCAGTCTATGACCGTGGCGTCGAAGGTGTTCCTAATGTAGCCGATAACTATTGGACCAATTGGGTTCAAGAAAACTTCGGTGATACCTATAATATCGACGTTCGCTTCGAGCCGATCGTACGTTCAGATGTTATGACATCTTATGCACTATTGGCAGCAGATCAAGACCTACCAACCATTTTAATGGAATATGACTATCCTAAACTTGCTCAATGGGCGAATGATGGATACCTGACAACATATGAGCTTGATGCATTCAAGGAAGTTGCACCTACATATTTCAAGAGAATGGAAGACTTAGGTCAACTCAACTATGTTGAGATGAACGGTGAAACATATTTTGCATTCGCAGAGCGTCCATACTTTAATACAGGTCATACATGGCAGACATTTGTCCGCATGGATTGGCTAGAAGAAGTAGGCTATGACTACGTACCTGTTAAATATGACGAGTGGCTTGATGCCATGACCAAAATCCAAGAAGCAGGTCTTGCAGATCACCCAGCAGGCGGTTCAATGGTAACCGGTGTTGGATCTGACCAAAACTATGGCTTCCGTAGCTACCCACAAGATGAACTTGAATGGGCCAAGTACGGTGACGTGAATATTCCGGCACTCGGTTGGGGACCAAATAAAGCACTCTTGAAGCGTGAAAATGAAAAGTACAACTTAGGTATTATCAATCCTGAGTACTATATCACAGATGCAGAGACAGATAAGGCAAACTTCCTTAGTGGACAAACATACCAATTTGGTGGATACATTTCATCAAATATGGATTTCCTATCTGCTTTCTATGAGCAAAATCCAGATGGTAAACTTGCAATCGCACCTGTTGGCGTCGAAGAGCCAGACCATGGTACGGTTCCAGCATACCGCGCAGACAACCCATTCGGCATGATCATTGGCTTCTCAAGCATGGCTTCTGAAGACCAGATCAAGGCAGGTTGGATGTACATGGAGTGGATGACACAAGAAGAAAATCTCTTCACCATGCAATGGGGTATTGAAGGTGAGAACTATGTCATCGGTGAGAATGGTCTACCACAAAGCGTAAGCGATTACTCTGGTGACTACACACAAGGCTTTAGCAGCAGTAAGGACTACTGGTGTGTAACCGTTGAGGCCAAAAATGCTGGTACAATCGAAGAGATTATCGAAGCAAATACACCTCAAGATCTACCACAAAACTTTACTCAAGATATCATCGATTTCTACTATGACCGTGTTGAGCATGCAGAGCAAGGCTATGCCGTGAACGATGCCATCTTCGCTGTTATCTTAGATTCTGAGTCCGAGTATCGTGGTTCACTCACAGAACTCTACAAAGAGTATCGTGATCAGTTGACCATGTGTGATCCTGCAGAGTTTGATGAGCTGTATGACAAGCTTGCACAACAATATCTAGATGCTGGTTTCCAAGACATCTTAGATGAACGGGCAGCAGCATACGAAGCTGGTAATAGCACAACGCTGCCAGACTAATTCTGTTTATGATTGACTTGTAACACTTTGATTAAGCACCCTCGGCTCATTGTCTATAAAGGCAAGGATCGAGGGTGCTTCTACCAGCTAGTTTAGTATAATGGAGGTATAAAGCGTGAAAGAGGTACTTGATTTGACTAAAGCCAAGCGAGTCATAACTGAATACCGTAACTATTACCTGCCACTTGATTTTCCTCTTGTTTTTTTAAATGGAGACCATTGGCGAATCTCCGATGTGCCAAGTGATCGCTTACATTTCCATAATTGTCTAGAGATTGGCTATTGCCATACGGATGGTGGATCTATGGAATTTTATGGTGATGTGATTTCTTTTGAAGCTGGAGACATTACAGTAGTACCGCGAAACGTGCCGCATACAACATACAGTACGCCAGGCACACAAAGCCGTTGGACTTATATATTCTTTGATCCTAAAGCGCTCTTTGATCGCTACCTGCCACCCAATTGGACTAGCTTTGATCTCTTACCATTTGACTTCAAACAGTATCGCTATATTTATAAGCGGGAGGAATACCCCCACTTATATAAGATGTTATCGCTTGTCATACGTGAATTAGAAGAGCAAAAGCCTGAATATCAATTGAGTACAAAAAGCTTGCTCTTAGCTTTTTATATAGAAGTGCATCGCTTACTAGCAAAAACAGGTG
>CAYXVJ010000031.1:318-2955 GCA_964468675.1 uncultured Oscillospiraceae bacterium | reverse complement strand
ATACCATGAATCCACTCGTCATTGCACCTGCTTTGGAGTTTGTCGAGAAACATTATATGAAGCAATTCTCTACAGACCATCTCGCTGATTTGTGCCACTGGAGCCCAACGCATTTCAGGCGTGTCTTCTCTGAAATCATGGGCACGACGCCACTTGAGTACATCAACAGCACAAGAATATTGAAGTCATGCCACTTATTGTGTAATAGCGAAGACAGTGTACTCAATATTTCGAGCCTGGTAGGATTTCAATCTGTTTCTACCTTTAACCGAGCATTTGCGAAGGTCATGGATATAAGTCCACGTGAGTATCGTAAGCGAATGCTGCAAGCGGATGTAGGGGATATAAGCCCTACAATCGTGGAATATTCAGGTTGGATGCTACCTGAAGATTTAAGAAATGGTAAAGAACATCTATCCCAATAGAAGGAATAAAGGAGCTTATATGGAATTTGGAATTTGTTGTAGCCTAGAAGAAGCAAAGTTAATTGACGACCATGGTTTTGATTTTATTGAAGTCAATGCAAACAATATTGCCTCACTGTCTGAAGAAGCGTATGAGGAACATCTAACTGCGTTTAAAGCCTTGAAGACACCTGTTAAAAGTACGAATGTCTTCTTCTCAGGCGACATGAATCTAACAGGTCCTGATCGCAATTTAGAGGATATCTTAGCTTATGTAGAACATACCATTAAACGTGCATCAGGATTAGGTGCTGAAGTAATGGTCCTAGGTAGTGGTGCTGCTAGACGCTTTCATCCACCTATGGCTTATCCAGACGCCATTCGTCAACTGATTGGCTTAATCACTAAGATGGCGGATATTGCAGCGAAGTACAAGGTGCTTATTGTCTTGGAACCTTTGAATTTTACAGAGACCAATCTGATCAACAGCTTAGCTGAAGGTGCTAGCTTCGTAGCCGGTTTAAATAAAGCCAATATTGGACTCTTGGCGGATCTCTTCCATATGTTTAAGAATGAAGAACCATTAGAAGATCTTGTTCGCTTGGCACCTGTGGATCACATCCATATTGCTACAAGATCTAGGAAAGTACCTACAACGAGAGAAGAGATGGAAGAAATCTTAGGTGCAATCCGTGCAAGCGGGTATAATAAGCGGGTGAGTATTGAAGGTGGTTCAGACAATTACGTTGAAGACACGAAACGTGCTGTCGAACTATTCAATCAATACATGTCCAAAATTTAAGCAGTCAGGAAGTACGTTTATGAAAGATGATGTCTCTGTAGTATTAGTAGGTATCGGTGGCTATGGCATGGTTTATGTCAATGCTCTCATAGGTCCATTTGCTAAAAGTGGTATGGTTTTAAAAGCTGCGGTAGATCCTTATGCCAAAAGTAGTTTTGGCTACCAAATGCTAGTGGATAAAGGCATACCTATCTACGATACACTAGACGCTTTTTACGAAGAACATGAAGCAGATCTTGCGGTGATATCTACACCTACTCACTTCCACAAAGTGCAGACCATCTATTGTATGGAACACGGTAGCCATGTTCTTTGTGAGAAGCCTGTTGCAGTTACATTAAATGATGTAGATGAACTCTTAGAAGTCAGTAAGCGAACAGCTAAAGAGGTCAGTGTAGGTTACCAGTGGTCGCATAGCCAAGCCATTATGGATTTAAAACAAGATGTTTTAAATGGCAAATATGGTAAGATCTCGCGCATGAAAACCATCGTCTTGTGGCCTAGAAACGATGCTTACTATACAAGAGGCAGTGGCTGGGGCGGCAAGAAACGTACAGCAGATGGTGAATTGATTTTAGATAGCGTAGCGTCCAATGCAACAGCTCATTACTTGCATAATATGTTGTACGTGGCAGGTGATACTGTAGACACTGCTGCCAAACCCTTGAAAATTGATGTTGAGACCTATCGAGCAAACCCAATCGAGACCTTTGATACTTGTGCGATGCGAGTAGAGATTGAAGGTGGAGTGGAGCTCTTGTATCTGGTTACTCATGCAATAGCAAGAGATGATGTCCGTGAACCTGAGTTTGTCTTCGAGTTTGAACAAGGCAAAGTAGAAGCCTTTACTGACGTGGGTGGCATACGTATCGAAGGACGATTAGAAGATGGTACCGTTATCGATTATGGCTATCCGAATGCAGATGATGCAAGAAAACTAGAACTCATGCGTGATGTAGTACGAGGTGAACGATCTGTTATCTGTGGCATCAAAGCTGCAAGTCAACATACAAGATGCATGGAAGAGATTGAAGCCTTAATTCCAGAAGCACCCATGTTCCCAGAGGATAAGATCCTACGAGATCTAGACTATGGACAAAACTATGTGCCTGAATTAGCTACTGTGTTTAGCCAAGCTTACGACAGTTGGAAGCTTCCAAAAGAGTTAGACGAAGACATTCTAGGCTTAAAGAATATAGTCATTTCTTAGGGGTGCAGTATCGCTTGAGTGTGCTTAGCAGTAACGAGCGTAATTGACTCGAATCTCGATTTAGACGAAACTATAGATAGATCAAGGTACTTATACTTGGTCTATCTATTTTTATCTTGCGCTTACTTTAGTGCAATCAGATGTTCGAGAGGAGCAACGTTTATGGCAGATCGTCATTTAAGTAACCGCCCCCAACTAAACCGTGACAGACTCGACCAACT
>CAYXVJ010000031.1:0-308 GCA_964468675.1 uncultured Oscillospiraceae bacterium | reverse complement strand
GAAAATCAACCGCGCATTTCACTCTTCATGCCAACGCATAGAAGGCCACCGAATAACGAAGGGGATCCGATCCGCTTCAAAAACTTGGTCACTGAGGCTGAAAAACAGCTCCAGGAACAGTTTCCTCGTCGCACCTGGGAAGAGGCCATTAGAAACCTTAGAGCCCTCCACGAGGACGATCCGACCTTCTTGCAGCGTACAAGAGATGGCATAGCCGTCTTAGCGTCAGGTGATCAATTGGCCGTCTTCCATTTGTTGTATCAACCTGAACCTGCTGTTTTTGTAACGAAGAGTTTTCATATTTTATC
>CAYXVJ010000030.1:13882-17030 GCA_964468675.1 uncultured Oscillospiraceae bacterium | reverse complement strand
GACGAGTGCAATGCTCCACATCCTTCCACCTTGGAAGATGGAGCGAACATTGCCGTCTACGAGCTCTTCACGATATGTCAACCTTGGAATGATCGCGGCAATAGGTGCAAAAGCCATTAATGCACCTAAGCCACGGAACAAGGAGAGCTGTGAGCGCTCTACTGAGTTGGATGTGATAACAGAGTTTAATGAACCGTAAGGTACGTTCACAAGCGTATAGGCCATATCGAAGATCAAATAAAATACGATACAAGCTATTATTTTGCCTGTGTAGCTGAAGTTCGATGAATCGAAGAAGACGAGTGCACCACCAATCGCAAGGGGGAAACTACCCCAAAAGATCCAGTGGCGGAACTTATCTCCATTCTTATTTGGTCTGGCCCTATCGATTAAGGCACCCATTAAAGGATCGTTGATACCATCCCATACTTTCGTAAATAAGATGATCCAGCCATAGTGAACGAGCGAAATGCCAACGTACTGCGTATAAAAGAGCATCATGTAACCGCTGATGAGGGAGAAGGACATGTTACAACCAAAATCCCCCAAGGCGTAACCTATCTTGTCAATCCAACCAAAGGGCCTTACGGCTTTCTTTGGGATAGAAACTGTTTGTTCAGCCATTTTTGACCTCCTGTAAAAATGTCTCTTACGTCATACTTACTAGTCCATTTCTTTTTTATTCAATTGTTATTGGTTCTTACTGTGGTAAGTCAAACCACTCTTTGTAGCCCAGCTCATATAAGTGATCGCGAGAATCCCTTAAGCAATCGAATGGATCGCGTCCATAGGTATCATCTTGCTCTACTAAGAAGTGCAAGCTACCAGCTTCTAGGCCTGCTTGAATGATTTCATCTAGTGGTAGGTTACCTTGGCCCAATTCAGCGAATTGCACCACATCACTAAAGGCACGCATAAACTGACTTCTGTCTTCAGCAACACCAGTCAAATCAATCTCGCTGATACGGAAGTCCTTTAAGTGAATGAGCTTCACACGTCCTGCATAACGCTTGATGATCTTGACAGGATCTTCGCCACCGCGATGAATCCAGTGTACGTCAAGTTCAAAGCCCATGTATTTGGTGTTCTCAGCGATGATGTCTAATAAATATTGACCTTCATATTTAACAAACTCAACATGGTGGTTATGGTAGTACAGTTCAATACCGTGCTCAGCTAAGCGTTCTGCCATTTCATCTGTTCTCTTCACGAAGTCGAGTGCCTTGTCTCTGCTACCCATACTGGTTAAGGGGAGCATACCGATTCTTAAGAATGAACAATCAAGTGTCTTACAATCTTTGACGATCTTGTCGAAGTCAGAGACTAAGAATTCACCTGGCATGCCTGGCATCATGGGCTCTAATGATGCAGACATGGCTGCTACCTTAATACTGAAATCCTGACAAGCACGTTTGATTTCTGAAACGTTCTCTTCTGTCATGGGAATTTGGGAGATCTCAACCGAATGATAACCCATTTCGGCACACTGCTTTAGTGTTTCGTATGCACCTAATTCCTCTACTTTACCTTTTAGCATCATCATCTGGATGCCAATCAAACCTCTTTTAGCCATGCTAATCCTCCTTCGTTTTATTTATTCTTTTAATTCAAACTTGCCTTCTTCGGCAATGCGCTTATTGAGCTCTGCTAGATATAAGTCTGGATCTACAGGAAGCGATACTTCCTTGTCTAACCATGCAGATAGTAAGATAGCATTGGCCAGTTCTACACCATAGATGCCATCGGCACCAGGAGCTAAGAGCTCGGTACCATGAATCATGTGCTCAGCAAAGTTTGCGATAACGGTCATGTGCTGTGTACCCCAACCATCAGTATTTTCAAAGGTTTCGACCGTTGCTAATTTATCTAAGCCACCACCGCGCATCAACATGGCGACATCCATCATGCTCATGCTGGCATTCATCTCTTCTTCTGATTTTAAGAAGCGATAAATGGTAGCAGTCTTGGAATCTTCGACAACGATCTTGCCTTTGTCGAGGTCGATCTCTAAGCGGTCTGTACCTAAGACGTCATGTGTTGTTGTAATGAATACACCTGTAGAGCCATCACCGTAATCAGCGACTGCTGTTACATCGTTGTCAACGACGATATCGCGGTGTGAACCGAAGAGGGCTTTGGCCCAAATCTTCTTAGGCATACCACAGATCCATTGCCATAAGTCTAACTGGTGAGGTGCTTGGTTCATGACCACACCGCCACCTTCGCCGCCCCATGTAGCACGCCATTCGCTTTGTTGGTAGTAACTGTCAGGTCTCCACCAGGTGTTGATGATCCAATTGGATCTGCGAATCTTGCCTAATTCACCAGAGGCTACAACGTCACGAAGCTTTTGGTAGAGCTTATTGGTACGCTGATTGAAGACGATTCCAAACGCAATGTTCGGATTGTTTGCTGCGACCTCGTTCATCTCTGTAACTGACTTGGTATAGACACCAGCTGGTTTATCTACGAGCGCTGCAATGCCATTTTCAATAGCGAAAATAGCGACTTCCGGATGTAGGAAGTGGGGCAAAGTGGTAATGACTGCATCGACAGTGCCAGATAGAATCATCTCTTTATAGTCTTTAAAGAATGGAACGTCTGGATAGGTATCCTTTGCTTCCTTTTCTTTGTCCGGATCGATGTCACAAATTGCACCTAAAACAACGTAGTCAGGGCAATCAACAGGTGGGAAGCCTGGTATGCGAGAAATCCCTCTCATCATGCCTGCATAGGTAGATCCTTGTGTACCGAAACCGACGATACCGAATCTAACTTTGTCCATAGAAAGTACCTCCAATATTCATTTTATAAGGCCAATGACAGATAAAGTGTCTAATAATCAAAGCTCATATAGATATAGAACTGTGCGAGCTTCGACATACTATTCGTATATTACCATACTGAAAGCTCAAGTGGAACATGTTTTTGTTGAAAACAGATATGCGAAACTGTTTGCTTCAGTGCTGGGTAATTAAGTGGTGTTATAATGATAAAAATGTTTAGATAAACTATTCGAGGTATTGATGAGAAGACCAACTATACTAGCTACAATACTAATGATTGCCTTTATCCTTTCAGGATGTAGGGAAGCTGAAATTGTCATGCCACCTTTAGGTGACTATGTCTCTCATGACTATGGTACAAG
>CAYXVJ010000030.1:0-13872 GCA_964468675.1 uncultured Oscillospiraceae bacterium | reverse complement strand
CATTGAAACAAATCCAAGTCTTGAACCAACGCCAGGTAAGACAAATGAATTGACACCAACACCGATAGCAACAGATGAATCTACAAATAGCTTACCATCTACAGACTTAAGTACAGACGAGACGCAAGAACCTGGTGCATCAAGCGATAGTGAAGAGACAACAGGTATACAATCTCCATCTACTGATGAGCCAACACCAAAGCCTATGCCAACAGATACACCACCACTGCTAGATTACAGTGAGTATGATGCTTCGGTTATAGGTTTTAGCTATCCGCCAAGTGATCAAGTGATAGATACACTATCCAAGTACAATGCTCATGCTTATGGACCGCGCGATGAAAAGAAAATATATCTTAGTTTTAATGCCGGTTATGAGTATGACAATGGCATGCAAAAAATACTCGATATCCTAGGCTTTTATGACATCAAAGCAACGTTCTTCGTAGATGGTGCGTTTATTAGAACACAGCCAGACTTAACGAGGCGCATTGTAAACGAAGGGCACTTACTGGGTAACCATACGATTGGCCATGCAGACATGCCAGGTTTAGCTGCAAGCGGTCAATACGATGAAGCACAGCGTCAGATAACGGCATTTGAAAACTTGGTTTTCGAAGTTACAGGACATACATTGGCCAAGGTCTATCGCCCACCTTCCTCGGATTGGAGTGAGCGTTCACTTGAGATTGTAAGACGCATGGGATACACCACCTATTTATTTAGCTATACCCATAGAGATTGGGAAGTAGACAATCAGCCGAACCCTGATACTGTTTTAGAAAGCTTAAAACAACAGGTGTTTCCAGGCAGCTTAATCATGCTACATACGGTAAGCCAAACTAATGTTAGGATTTTAGAAGATTACATCAAATACGTATACAACATGGGTTATGACTTTGGTGTGTTGCCTTTGGGCCCTTGAGTTCGAAGTAGCATGCGAAGCAGGAAGCAGGTGCTAGATGCTAAGAAACTTGACATTCATGACGAACAGAGGACGACTTCAGACAAAAGAACAAAAAGACCCAACGAAAAATTCAGCTGTAGTTCTAGCTACGATACCAGATGAATTGATCTACCCTTTAAGCATGCATATTGGCAAGGCATCTGAGCCCGTAGTGGCTGTAGGTGACCATATCTTAAGAGGAACATTGCTCGCAAAAGCATCCTCATTTGTTTCAGCAAATATCTATTCTTCTGTTTCAGGGCAAGTTGTTGCGATAGAAGATCGACCAACGGATAAGGGTATGGCTCCTTGTATTGTGATTCGAAATGACAAAGAAGATAAACGGGTGCAAAGCTTTGATGCTCCTGGCATAGATTCCAGCCCTGAGGAGATTATTGAAGCAGTCACTAAGGCTGGTATTGTCGGCATGGGTGGTGCTGCCTTTCCTACAGGTGTTAAGCTATCACCACCACCTGGCAAGATCATTGACACCTTAATTATCAACGGCGCAGAGTGTGAGCCATATTCCACATCTGACCATCGTTTGATGCTAGAAGAGAGCGATAAACTATTAGAAGGTATTCATTTACTAAGTCGCTTGTATCCAGAACTAAAACACATATATCTTGTCCTTGAAAACAATAAAATGGATGCTTATCGCAAGCTAAAGACAGAAATAAGAAATCTGCAAAGTAATCTTGACATTACACTTCGCACGTTTAGAGCTTTATACCCAACAGGGGCTGAGAAGGTTTTAATTAAACGGCTAACGAACAGGGAAGTGCCTCCAGCAGGTCTTCCGGCTGATGTACATTGTCTAGTCGTGAATGTATCAACTACCGTTGCCGTAAGGCAAGCCGTGATGGAAGGTGAAGCGTTGATGGAGCGCATCATCACGGTTACGGGTGATCTTATAAAGGATAAGAAGAACTTACTTGTCCAAATAGGCACACCACTTGATTCCTTGATTAAAGATTGTGGTGGTTTTACAGCGGATGTTTCTAAAATCCTCTTAGGTGGCCCGATGATGGGCAGACCGGTTTCGAACCTTCAAATTCCAGTGACGAAAGCTGTGACAACAATTACTGTTTTAGCCGAAAAAGAGACTGCGGTAGAGAATCGCTCTGCTTGTATCATGTGTGCGGAATGTATCAATGTCTGTCCCGTGAATCTTCAGCCAATCCTTATTAGCGAAGCGTACGAACGTGGAGATATAGACAGTGCAGAAAAACTAGGTGCCAAAGATTGCATAGAGTGCGGAAACTGTACGTATATTTGCCCGGCTAAGATACCGCTTTTAGATAATATAAGAAAAGCCAAAGCTGCTATTAAAGCTCGAGAAGAAGAGTCTTAGAGGTGATGCATGACAAATCTTGATCAAAAGCTAAAAGCAGTATCGATGGATCCATCTCCATCGGTGCGTACAAGAAGAACAACAACATTCATTATGGGGCAAGTCATTTTGGCACTCATGCTTCCAACAGCTGCTGCGATCTACTACTTTGGCTATCAAGCTGTAATATTGATCCTAATCTCTATCCTTACTGCAGTGCTATCTGAATATCTCTATGAACGGATAATGCAAAAGAAGCCTTCAATACATGACTTAAGTGCTGTTGTGACAGGTTTATTAATTGGCTTAAGCCTGCCGGTTACAGCACCTATATGGTCAGTTGTTTTGGGTAGTACATTTGCCATCGTGGTCGTTAAGCATATTGGTGGAGGCTTGGGAAAGAACATGTTCAATCCTGCTGTAGCAAGCCGCGTCATGTTAAAAATATTCTTCACACCTTGGATAACGAATTGGGTTGTACCAGGTCCTGATGCTCTATCTACAGCGACGCCTCTTGAGTTTTTAGGCGATGGTAGCAAGCTTGTAACTAGTGACGTGCCAAGTCTTTTGGATCTGTTTTTAGGTACTGGGCTTGGTGGGAATATGGGTGAGACGTCAAAACTCATGATTTTAATCGCGATGGTCTATCTCATTGTGATGCGCATCATACATCCGAAGATACCATTCTTGTTTGTTTTAGGGACTACTTTAACGGTAGGTTTGTATTCTAGTTTTAATCTTGAGTTTATGCTCAGCCATGCGTTAAGTGGAACCCTTTTATTTGCAGCTGTCTTTATGGCTACAGATTATAGTTCAGGTGCACTCACTCCAGGTGGTAAAACTGTGTTTGCGCTAGGTGGTGGCATCCTTACAGCAGTTTTCCGTATTGCGTTTAACTGGCCTGGCGGTGTCGGTGTGGCTATACTAATCATGAATGCATTGGCGCCTTTTATTGATCAGCGTTTGATGCCGAGAATTTACGGTCATAAGACAAGACCAACAGTGCGGTTTAATAGACAAGGGCGAAGATAGATGAGCTCTACTTAAAGTTTAAAGTCCACGCTTAATATGAACGTGGACTTTAAACTTATTTTAGTTGCTTTGTTTTCATTATCGTTCAGATAATTAGCTTCTTTGATGACGTTTATTAATGTGTTTAGTAACGATCAAAGTGAAGGCTAATAGTAGTATAGCCAATATTATACTAATAACAATGTCACTTGTTCTAGAATCTGCAATTATGGCTCCAACACCAGCATTAGCATTTTCATCAGGATTACTATCTACCACATCAAAGTTTTTACGTAGCGCTTTTATGACCTCGTCTACTGTGTAAAGCTCTAGATTCGTTAAACCCGTGAAGTCTGGTCTTGCACTACTAGGGATCAAATACTCACCTGTAGTTGTTTGAAGATAGATAAAAGTTGTGTTATGCCAGCTGACTTTGTATTGACAAAACAATTGCTTCTCTAAACTCCATTTTATATTAATAATGCCGCCTGTAGTTTTAATCCTACAGGCGGCAATTGATGTTATGTCATTTGAAGTTTATTACTCTTCGGTTGTAAGGCCCATCTGGCGTTTTAGCTCTTCTAACTCTGCGTCTACAGAGGCTGAGCCGCTAGATGCGTATTTTTCTTCCAATTCTTTGGCTTCGTCGATAGGACCCATATTGAGTTCTGCTTTAGCGTTCGCCTGGTCGAGCATACGGTTTGCTTTGTCTTCCATACGGCTGAATGCGTCCATTGCAGAGGTAGAACCTTCGGCTGTAGCGGCAGTCTTGTTGATGGTCTCTTGTGTCTTAGCGACTGATACCTTCGCCTTGATCATGTCACGACGGCCACGGAGGATGTTGATATCCTTCACGAGCTTATCGTGTAATTGGCGCATCTTGACTGCATTTTCGTGTGCTGCTGCATAAGCTGTAGCGAAGCCTGCACCCGCAGCTTCAAGCTCTTGCTTCTTCGAAATAAAGACTTTCGCATCTTCTTCGTTACCTGCACCTAGTGCACGCTTAGCGAACTCTTCATATTTCTTTACTTCAGCTTCGTTCTCATCTAAGAGGCGTTTGGTACGAGCTTCCTCAGCCATGACACCAGCGGTGCTGTTTTTAACTTCGGCTAAGTCGTCCATCATGTCTCTTAGGTATTGGTCAATCATCTTCTCGGGATCTTCCATCCGATCAATTACTGCATTGATGTTTGCCTTAATGATGTCGCCAAAACGGTCTAGTATACCCATAGTATATCCTCCTCTAATCTTTACTTGCTCTCATCGTCAGAGTACTTACGTGTAAGCTCTTCCGCTTCCTTATCACCAAAGCTATCAAGCGGTGTATTGAGCATGTCTTGTGTACGTTTTGCTTCCAGATTCTTCTGCTTTTTCGAGTTGTTCCACCAAATAAACAATACTACAGCTAATATAATAATACCTAGTACCACAAAGACTGGTACCATTCGTTGTACGCTCGTCGGTGTGACCGTCATGATGCGGGTGGCTGTATCACTAAAGACTTTGCTAAACATGGCTTCTTCACCAAGGTCGCTGTAGTAATGACGATCGATGTAATCCATTAGAATATCACCGGCTTCGTTGTCTATGACTTGCTTGGCCATGGAGCCTGTGACGTAATGGTACATGAACTGATCGTAGATGTTTTCGTTAAAGACCAGTAATAGATGGGCTTCATCGGTGAAGAGCTCATCGTATTGTTCTTCTGCGAAATTGGCCAATTGATCTAAAGATGGTGCTTCATTCCCATCAATGCTTCTTACTAGATACAAATGAGGTTGTACGCCTGTTTCCTGATAAAAGAATCGCATACCATTAATCAGTTCGTTCTCATTGGATATCCAGTTGAGTTCATCGGTGTAATAGCTGGTTTCATTGACTGAACCTGCGGGTAACTTTTCGCGTTCAATGGTTGATACGGATATGTCGTTTGAGTTTTGATTTTGTCCTTGATTACCACCAGATGTGATTACGCTTATAAAGATCGTTAACACAACTAAGATAATAATTACAGATAAGACAGAACCACAACCACAACCGCCACGGCCACCACCTACAGGACCACGCCCGTATCTGCTGCCGCCCATAAAGATGGGTCTATAGACCGTTCTGGGTCTGTGGTATCCACCTGGTCTGTGACCAAAACCGCCACCTAGACCACCACTACTACGGCCGCCACCGAAGCTGCCGCCACCTCGGCCAGATCGCCCACCTGAGCTTCCGCCGATTCTGCCACCGCCACCACGGCTACCACCAAAACTACCGCCACCGCCACGGCTTCCGCCGCCACCGCCGCCGCCTCGTCCTGCTCTACTCAAGTACAGCTCCTTTCATAGCCAAAGCTTTTTACTAACACCCTAATTATAACACCCTGAACTTGATTGAATATGAAACATATCTGAGTATTTTCTTAGAATCTGATTAGAATTTTAAGCTATATCTTTACGAAGTTTAAGTTTTTCTGGGATTTTAAAGTGATCGCTTACTTGGCCAATGCGCCTTGTGAACCAACCTACAAGGAAGGCAGAGACTAGTGTTCCTTCGCGAAGTCCCACTAATGTTCTGAAGAAGATGAGTGAAATCACAAGTGCGATTGCCATTAAAGTGAAGTCGAAAATAATCTTGACACGTCCAAAGGGCTGCTTTGATTTCCAAGTTAAGGCACGCACGATGCCTTCACCAGGATTGATGATGACGGCAGGTAAGAGTTGCAAGTAGATGCCGACTGCTGTTAAGAAACAGCCCAAGATTAAAATCAAAATCCGCATAAGGTAAGATTCTGCCTGTACAAAACGGGTAAGCCACATGGCAAGATCAATAAAGAAACCAAAGATGGGGCTGACTGCCAATTGGAAGTACTGTGTTTTAGGAAAGCCCTTACCATAGATGAGGACTTGGGCTGCCACATAGAAGAGCGCCATAATAAAGGTGAAGGCACCAAAACTAAGCGGTAAAAGTAATGAGAGGAGATAGGGGACGCTAGATATGGGGGATGTGCCGAGGTCAGCTCGGACTGTGAAAGCAATGCCTAAGCCCATTAAGAATAAGCCGAGTACAAAGAGGGTATAGCGTCTAGTTAAGTAACGTGGTGTGGGGGTCATACATATCTCCTAAGTCTATTGATCGCAAGTATTGATGTCATCAGTGAAATGATACCGATAATTGTAAAGCCAAGTTCCAAGCTAAATGTGTCGGATAAGGTACCGACAATGACGGGACCTAAGACCATGCCGATGCCATAGACTGCTTGGTAAAAGCCCATGGCACTTGAACGTTTGTCGCTTGCTATGTTTCTGGTACAAAGACCCATCAATAAGGTCATTTGGAGGCCACCGCCTAAGCCGCACAGCATCTGGTTAACAATTAATAGTGGCATGTTTGGAATAAAGGGCAAGAGTAGAATCATGCTGCCATTTAGAATAAAGCCAAAAATTATTAGCTGCTTAGCAGAGATTCTCTTACCACCTGCAAGGCTACCGCCTATGAGGCTTGCCACAGCTCTTAAGACTGCAGCGAGTGTTGCCATTAAAGCAATTTGATCCGTACCTGCTCCTAGTTGTTTGGCATAGATAGGCACGAATCCTTGAGCAGTGGCAAAGGTCACAAGTTGTGCCATCAAAGCAAAAATAGAGGACCAAAGTAAGAGTTTATCTTTACCTACTAAGAAGGCATCGAGTAAGCTAAAGCTTGTTTTCATAGGCTTAGTCGTATCGTTATAGAGCTCTTCGGGTTCACTATCTTCTTCCAATGTTTCTTTCACAAAGAAACTTCCGAAGAGGCCAATGGCAGCAACTGAGGCAGCTAGAATGAAAGCCGAGGTCCAACCAAAACGGTCTGCTAGAAGCCCACCGCTTAACGTGGCTAGCATCGTACCAAAGGCATTGGTGAAGTTGATTCTACCTGTAGCCTTCCAGCTGTTCTCTGCATGGTAGTAACTAATGTATAAGGTGGACATCTGAACCCACATGGCTGCAGCAACACCGGCTAAGGCACGGAGCATTAAGATAAGCCATAATTGACTGGTTAAGATAAAGCCCAAGGCACTGATAAAGGAAAAGAAGAGTCCTGCTGAAACAAAGACTTTCTTGTTTTGCAATTTATCCGATAGAACACCTGCGGGCAGGCGTAAGAGCATTTGTGTAAAGCCGTATGAGCCGACGACAACACCAGAAAAACTAAGTGATGAGCCTAAATCATCTAAGTAAGGCGTAAAGATTGAAGGGTAGGTATAAAGAGAAAACCAAAAGCAAAACACCACAAATAGTAAAATATGTGGTGATAAGCGTAATATCAGTTCAGACTTATGTTTCGTCAACTGCTTTGACGAAGCTCGTCCGTGATTCAATTGTTCTTCCATTTAAACCCTCTTTCCACACCCCTAGGTGGCTCAAATGGATCTATTATACCTGAACCTTTATTTTAGGCAGGGGCTATTGTTTCGTTTTCTTCTGTCACACCACCTTTAAAAACAGAGATGTAGCTTGCGGTCGCTTCTGCGCCGAGCATAATGACCAGTGAACTAATATAGAGCCAAACCAGTAGGATGATCAAGCCACCGATAGATCCATAGGTGTTCGAGTAATTGGCAAAGTTAGATACGTAAAAAGCAAAGCCTTGGGATATCAAGGTCCAACCGGCAGCTGCTACCACACCACCGATTAGTGCTTCTTTAAAGCTTAAGATCTCTTCTTTAGGGAAGCCAGGTCCATAACGATATAAAAGAGAGAAACCTAAGACCATGACAACAAAAGGGATGAGGTTTCTAACAAGGCTCCAGGTACCTTCTACAACGCCAGAAGATAAGGCTGTACTGCTTAAATATGAAACGATTACTTCGCCAAAGACTTGGCTTGCAAGGGTGATGAATATCATCAAGACAAGGACTAAGGTGAAAAGTAAAGAGATGAGACGTTTCACGATGAAATTTCTTTTGTTGTCCACGTCAAAGGCGATATCCATTGCACTTAAGAGGTTGTTCATGCCACTAGATGCTGACCAAAGTGTCAGGATTAAAGCGGTTGAGAGCAAGGTGCCTGAACGATTGTTTAACACATCTTCAACGACAGGACCGACGATGTCTGCAGCGGATTCTGGCATGACCTGTAGAAGACTAGCTAAGATGTCTTGGTCCGCAAGAGGCGTTAATGGCATTAAGGTTAATAAGAAGATCAGGAAAGGGAAGAAGGCAAGTACCAAGTAGTAAGCAAGTTGTGCACCTGTTGCTGAGACATTGTCTTCTTTGCAGCGACGAAGGAAATCGCGGATGTATGACCAGAGCTTAGGCTTCTTAAAGCGCTGTTCTAAAAATGTCAATAATTTGTCCATTGATTAGATCCCTTATGTCAGTTTCTATACTTGTTTATATTATTTTAAATGTAAGCATGGGATTTGATGGGTACAGATGCTACTAGCAATGTAAACATCTCATGCGGTGAGCGTAGTAGCCCTAGTAAAGATTGTGAAATTGATTAAAACGTAGTCGTATGACAGTGATTCGTGATACTGATCTGTACAACTTGAATAAATATCAAAAATATGATATTATTTATTATAGATTTTGTTTTAACTGTTTCATTTGCGAAGATGAGTAGGGGGGATATGGGAGAGTTTATGTTTAAAGTTGATGATTATGTAGTACACAATACGATGGGTGTTAACCGTATCACTGAATTTCTAACGGAAGAGCAAGATGGTGAAGAGGTTGAATTCTTTATTTTAGAGCCTGCATTTGGTGGTAATATGCGTCTGAAGCTTCCCAAAAAAGGTTGTGAAGACAAGATTAGAGATATTCTCACACGTGAAGAAGTAGAAGAGCTCATTGCCAGCATTCCTGATCAAGAATCCATTTGGATCGATGAGGATAAAGTGCGTTATGAGGAGTTCCGTGCTTGTTTGAAGACAGGTGCTTGTGAGAATTGGGTCGCCTTAATTAAGACCTTGAATCAGAAAAAGGAAGAGCGCGAGAATATTGGTAAGCAATTGACCCGTGTCGACGCAGACGTCCTAAAGGCTGCAGAGAAGAATCTAACAACAGAGTTAGCTGTTGTCTTAGATATGACACCTGAGGAAGTACTACCATATATATACCAGCAGTTACCAGTAACAGAGAGCGAAGCTGTTAACTGATCCTTCATTCAAGAATTGAAAGTCATCAAAACTCACAATTCATATCTTGAATGAAAGAGCCAGTATCAAACATTAAAGTTGGATACTGGCTCTATTTTTATTTTGCTTGAGCGTTAAAGAAAAGATCGTTTTAACGTTTTAGTTCATCTTCAGTCTCTTCACGATCATCTACAAGCGGTGGGACGACACCCGTTTCACCTGCCATTGGCGTTGTGTTGATGGCTGAATCTGTTGGTGATACAGGTGGCACAATGACGCGGCGGCCTTCACGGCTGGTCATGGGTTCAGGATTCAGTTCTGGATTCTCATCCACTTTATCTTTGAGTGGGCTGTCTAGTCCACTTTCAACGAGTAATATGATATTGCCTGATACGAGTTTGTCGTGGTATTGGCGAAGTAGTTCATCGTCTTTAATGAGCTCTTCTTTATCGTTCGATCTGCTAAAGATGTCTTTGATGCGTGCCCATAGGCCGTCATCGTCATCATCTTCCTTTGCATCGACTTCTAGAATTCTTACCCCTGAATTGTCTGCTAGGGTTCTTGCTGCCGTACGATTTGCTATAAATGTCATATCTGATTTATTAAAGCCTTTGGCTAATAATGACTCTACGGCTAAATTCGCAGTTTCTTGAGTGCTGTAACTACCTTCTACGAAACGTCTCATTCTTGTTACCTCCTCGATAACACTGTTTAGTTTGCTGTTGTTTTACAAGTTGCTCAAGCTTTCGCTTCGTTACTAGAATAACATGGTTAAGTAGATCTACTTGTAGCCTAGGTTTCTATGAATGTATTTGCGTGTTTCGAGGAAGACAACTAAAATAAGACGTTATGCATGCAATGTGCCTACCTGGAGGAACAATATGAATCTACTAACAGTAGAAGGACTCGTTTTAAGATTTGCTGATCGATTGATCTTAGACCATATAGATTTAAGTATACATAGTAAAGATAAAATTGGTGTCATCGGCATCAATGGAAGTGGTAAGTCATCGCTACTAAAGGTTTTAGCAGGTGAGCTTGTAGCAGACCAAGCTGAGATCATGAAGAAGAGGGACCTTACGATTGAATACCTGGCTCAAGACAGAAGTTTTGATGGATCGCTAACAGTATTAGAAGCTGCACTGTTAGGAAACTCACCTAGGCTTAGTACCTACCACCAATACCACGAAGCAGAGCGTTCTATCGCCAAGGATCCTGAAAACGAAACAGTCTTAAAGCGTTTCTATCAGCTAGGGCAGAAAATGGAAGAGCAAAATGCTTGGACGATTGAAAGTGAAGTGAAGAGTGCTTTAACGCAGTTGGGTATGCTAGATTTCGATAAACGAATTGAGGCTTGCTCAGGTGGTGAGATCAAGCGTGTGGCCTTGGCATCCAGTTTGATCCAAGAAGCAGAGCTATTAATATTGGATGAACCGACCAACCATTTGGATCCTGTTGCTATTGTCTGGTTAGAAAACTATCTAAAGCAGTATAAAGGTGCACTCTTGATGGTTACCCATGACCGTTATTTCTTGGAGCGAGTTACAAATGTCATGGTCGAGATCGATCGACAAAAACTGTATCGTTATGAAGCGAACTATGCGAAGTGGCTCGAAATGAAGGCTGAGCGTATAGCTTTAGAGGAAGCAGGGTGGGAGAAACAGCAAAACCTCTATCGTCAGGAACTTGCGTGGATGCGCCAAGGGGCGAAGGCACGTAGTACCAAACAGAAGGCTAGAATCAAGCGTTTTGAAGCCTTAGATCAGATGGAGGCACCGGGTAGTCAAGAGAATATCTCAGTTGATACTTTATCTGCTCGTTTAGGTAAGAAGACGATTGAGTTGATTGATGTCTCTATGGCTTATGGTGCTAGAACGCTATTTACTGATTTCTCGTACCTCTTAGCACGAGACGACCGTTTAGGTTTAATTGGCCCAAATGGTAGCGGTAAGACAACGCTACTCAATATCTTTGCAGATCGCTCCAAGCCTATTAGTGGTTCTCGTGAGATCGGTAGTACTGTGAAAATCGCATATTTTACTCAGACGCAAGAGGAGATGGACCCTAATAAACGAGTCATTGAGTACATTAGAGAAGAAGCTGAAATCGTACAAACGAAGGCAGGTCACTTATCTGCAACCCAGATGTTAGAACGCTTCTTATTTGATTCGCAACTGCAAGGTAGTTTAATTGGCAAGTTATCCGGTGGTGAGAAGAGGCGGCTATATCTATTGAAGATTTTGATGCAACAACCCAATGTCTTACTACTAGATGAGCCAACAAACGACCTGGATATTACGACTTTGTCTGTCTTAGAAGATTATCTAGATGACTTCCCAGGTGCCGTCATTACGGTTTCACATGATCGTTATTTCCTAGATCGTGTAGTGGATCACTTGTTTGCCTTTAAAGGAGATGGAGAAATCGTACATGTCGATGGTGACATCTCGTCTTATATTGAAGAAGTATCTAACTTTGAGAACGGTAAAGTAAAGCTAAGTGAAGAGAAAAAAGAACTAGGTCAAAAGCCCAAGGCTACAAAAAAGATTAAGCTAACGATGGCTGAGATGCATGAGATCGAATCGATAGATGAACTTGTCGCATCCTTAGAAGCTAAATTAGAAGGCATTCAAGCAGAGATAGAAAGGTCTAGTACGGACTATATCAAGCTCCAGACATTAGCCGATGAAGAGGCTTTGTTGTCCAAAGACTATGAGCAGGCTTTAGAACGATGGATGTATTTAAATGAGAAAGTAGAAGCCATAAAGGAGCAAGAACTTTAGCCTTAGGTATTTTGTTACATTTTGACCTATTGCAATTGTTTTAAAAATATCATATGATCTAGCTACGGAGGTATAGATCATGAAAGAACAATTGCAACTTCAGAATTTAGAGGAATGTGTCACCATCTTAAATACAAGAGGCGACTTACCGGCTGACTTGTACATGGACTTTACCAGTGGTGATGTCTGGGTACCGGAATATCCAAGAGAGAATACATATACGGTTCAGTTTTGTCGAGCAGTAGAACGTATCCATGAATTTCCAGCTTGTGACTTGAAGCAATATACAAAAGAAGAGATCAAGCAAATTTGTGAAGACGCTTACGTCGTATTTCTAGAAGATTAATCAAGCTTCATTTGAGTCGAAGATTTCTTTTTATGAGATCTAATACTTGAGTCTTTAGCTGTACAAGATTAATAAAGCTTTGATGTATTAGAAGTGTATAAGAATCGTTGACTAAAATAAGATACGAGTCTTCTTGAAGCAAGCAAATGAATATGGGTTAAAAAGTAGTGTGTTAAATATTGATGCACTACTTTTTTGCTTTGAATCTCTATTTCAATGTTTAGATAGTAAGGATAAGGTGTTTGATGTAGAGTGCATTTGCTCAACTTCGAAAATACCGCTATGCTATTGAACTAGATTGTAAAGTAGCTAGGTTCTAGAAAGGATATAGAGATATGTCAGCATATTTATTTGCACATTTTATTGGAGAAGAAAAAGATGGAGAGCAAGTGTACTTTTCTGTTAGTACCGATGGTTTGCACTGGCAAGATTTAAACGACAGTAAGCCTGTGCTTCGTTCTAGTATAGGTGAGAGAGGTGCACGCGATCCTTTTATCGTGCGTGACCCTAATAGTGGTGTCTACTACCTCATTGCAACTGATCTTCGTATCGAAGCTGGTAAGGGTTGGGGAGTAGCTCAACATCAAGGAAGCCGTGATCTGCTTGTGTGGGAATCAATAGATCTAGTAACATGGTCCAAAGAACGCGCCGTCACTGTAGGCATTGAAGATGCAGGCTGTGTTTGGGCTCCAGAATCTGTATGGGATCCTAAGAAAGAAGCCTTTTTTGTATTTTTTGCATCGATGGTTAAAGAAGAAGGTGATGTAGAGGCAAAGCAACGGATTTATGCTGCTTACACCAAAGATTTCAAGAGCTTTAGTCCTGCTAAGAAATACATAGAAAAAGAGAATCATGTGATTGACACCACCTTGATCCATACAGGTGACTGTTGGTATCGTTTCTCAAAAGATGAGACAACAAAGCTGATCTATACTGAGCGTTCAGAAGATTTAGAGGGGGCATTCGAGTCGGTCACTGTTCCCGAATTAGATCATTTCTTTGGTCTTGAGGGTCCTCAAATTTATCGATTGGCTGATGGCAGCTATTGCCTGATTGTCGATCAGTTTGCTAAGGGATTGGGCTATACACCATTAGTGGCAAAGCATCTGGATAAAGATGTGAGTACTGTTGATTTCAAGCGTTTAGATCATACTGATTTTGATATGGGTAAGTCTAAGAAGCGTCATGGAGGCGTCATTGAAATCTCGGTGGAGGAGTACAATCGCTTACGTAATGCTTACTAGTTAACTGTTCTAAACATGCTTTAAAAGCCTTACTGTATCGGGAAAGAAAACACAAAAAATCAAAAACTATGGTGCTTTGTAGGCACAATACGGATCTTTATTTT
>CAYXVJ010000029.1:13849-17390 GCA_964468675.1 uncultured Oscillospiraceae bacterium | reverse complement strand
TTTATGTGTAATGATATTAGATAGATCCAAGCCACTTTCTATCATAGCCATCATTTTATACCATGTCTCGAACATCTCGCGGCCATAGATCCCTTCAATATGAAGCCCTTTCATAATGATCTTATTCCACGGCACCATACTAGGACCTGGATGTATACCCAATAAGGAGACTTGACCACCGTTATCCATCGTATCCCAAATGGTATCCATCGCCGATTGCGCACCGCTCATCTCCATGGCAACATCAAAGCCTTCGGTCATACCGAGCTCATCCATCACAGTTTCTAAAGACTCATTTTTAACATTCACGGGTCTTACGCTTGGACAAACCTTTTTAGCTAGATCTAAACGATAGTCATTTAAATCCGTAATAACGATATGCCTTGCACCACTGTGTCTTGCAACAGCTGCTGCCATAATGCCAATTGGACCCGCTCCCGTAATCAAGACATCTTCACCTACAAGATCTGACTTCAATGCAGTATGTACGGCGTTACCCAGCGGATCAAAGATTGCCGCAATATCTAAGGGTATATGCTCGCCTACTTTAACAACGTTCTCTTCGGGAATAACGAGGTATTCAGCAAAGCAGCCTTGGCGATCTACACCCACACCTTTTGTGTTGAGGCACAAGTGCCTCTTACCGGCCCTGCAATTTCTACACATGCCACAGACAATGTGTCCTTCACCGGAGACTAAATCCCCAGGTTTAAAGTTTTTAACCAAACGACCCACTTCTGCCACTCGACCTACGAACTCGTGTCCGATAGGCATCGGTGGCTTTACATGTTCTTGACTCCATTCATCCCATTGATAGATATGGACATCTGTTCCACAGATTGCGGTTTTTAAAACCTTGATCTTAACATCGAGTTCACCTGTCCGCGGTACAGGGACAGTTTCTAATGACAAACCAGGAGCTGCAGCAGTCTTCACTAAAGCGAGCATAGTCTCATTCATGGCAATACCCTTTCTTAAGCGACCTTGTCAGTAGATGACGTTATCCCCCATCTGCTGACGATTAATATCGTTTTTCAGCCTTATTATAAGACATATTCTTAAACATGGATACTATTCAATCAATAAATTTTTTATTTTTAATAAATCACTCTTCCAGAGACAACTGTCTTTACAGCACGGACAGACAAGTCAAAATACAAGAGTTTTTTCAAAAGCATTTATATCTGAGCTTGACATTGTTAGCCCAGATTCTATAATATAAGCGAACGTATATTCGGTTTTGGAGGTTAATAATGGACAGGGCAATATTACACGTAGATATGAATAGTTTTTATGCCTCTGTAGAGTGCCTGCACAGGCCATCCATTCGCCATTTACCTGTTGCTGTAGGTGGTAACGAAGAAGCACGTCACGGTATTGTCCTTGCCAAAAACAATTTAGCTAAAAAACACGGTGTTAAAACGGGCGAGGTACTCTGGCAGGCTCGGCAAAAATGTCCTGGTCTTGTTACGGTCCCACCCAACTATCCCCTATATCTACGCTACTCTGAGCTGGCTAGACAGCTCTACGAGCGCTTTACCAATCAGATTGAAGCCTTTGGCCTTGATGAGTGCTGGCTTGATATTACGGGCCTTGATGCTTATGAAACAGCTGAATGTATCCGCCAGCAAATTAAAAGGGAGCTAGGCGTCACAGTTTCAATCGGCGTCTCTTGGAATAAGATCTTTGCTAAACTCGGCAGCGATATCAAGAAACCTGATGCCATCACCGTGATTAGCAAAACAAACTTCAAGGAAATAGCCTGGCCACTACCTGTCAATGAACTGTTATATGTAGGACCTGCGACCACCAGAAAACTGAATCAACTTGGTGTGCGCACGATAGGCGATCTAGCACGAATGGAAACACCTTTTCTTTTAGCTCGCTTTGGCAAAGTAGGGCTGATGCTCAGTCGCTTTGCCAATGGTGAAGATCAAAGCCCCGTCATGACGAGCGATGCCAGTAGCCAGATCAAATCGGTCGGTAACAGTGTAACTACACCTCGTGACCTCGTGAACTATGACGACGCACGCCTAATCATCTACGCCTTATCTGAGAGTGTAGGCGCCCGTTTAAGGGAGCACGGACTGATGGGTGATGTTGTAGAGTTATCCGTTCGAGACAACGGGCTATCAAGCTTTACACGCCAGCGAAAGATCGCACGTGAAACCTATTTGACCGATGAAATCAGTCAAGAGGCATTGCTTTTATTTCGCACCCACTATAACTGGTCCTCTCCCATTCGTAGTATGGGGGTCCGAGTCTCAGGCCTCTCTCCTGCAAGCCCCGAACAATTGGCCTTCTTCCCTGGTGAAACAAAGCGTCATCAATTGACAGAACTAGACCACGTCATCGATGAAATTAGGCGTCGTTTCGGTTATGACTCCGTCAAACGAGGTCTCTTCTTTACCGACCGTTTAGGTGAGCTCGATGCGAAATCCGATCACATTGTTGCACCCATTTCATTCTTGAAAGGTGGTGACAACATTTGATTAATAAACGCCCCCATGAAGCTGAAGGCTTATTTGACGATAACGAGTCGTGGCTTTCTGTCTCTGTCGAGGCAAGAGTCCTGACCGATGGCCAGATTATTCCCCTAAACTTGGATTTAGATGGACAGAGCTACAAAATCGAGCGTATCTTGGATTGTAGAAGCGCTAAAACTAGAAAGAGCCTTCGTGCAGGCACACGCTACCTTGTATTGGTGGAACAAAAACAGCTCGTACTCTATCTGGATCGTCAGCAGTGGTATTTGGCGCTAGAAGCAAACACCAGCTTATTCTAGAATCTTACTGCCCCATACAGACATGCCTCGATCCGATACAGCGGTAAAACTCAAACCATAGCGTGTATCTGCCTCAATCCATTGCCACAAGAAAAGACCTTGGTAACGCACACCTGAAATCACTAGTTCTACTCTATTGTCTGCACCAATAGCCCATGTCCCACTAACGGATCCATCAATTGTGCCATCCTTTAAGAGTTCGATATCAATTGACTTCGTGATAGCAGAGCCTACTTCTTTGTCGTGGTTGATGTACTCGTATTGACCCACTACATCATCTTTATGGACAGCAGCTAGAGGGTCTAGTGCCTCCCCTGCGTAACGAAATGGCGCTACAATAGGCCATGCATCGTCGGTGAAGAATAATTCATGGACCCGGACCTGATGAAATTCGCCTGATCTAGGAAAGCGCGTATGAAAAATTAAAAAGCTTTGTCCTGTATCTGGATCTAAGTAGGCTGAGTTATGGCCAGGTGAAACATAGCCACTGTTTATACTTCGTGCGTCTTCGAAAGACCATTCAAAGTTACCAAATAGTTTTTGACCATAGCGCTTGAAATAGTTTAGATCACCTTGTGCTAAAGACATGTCTTGTCCACTAATGTCCTCAAAGGGACCATCTGGCATCTTACTCCTGGCAACTCGGATCTGATAGCCACCTGCGCTATCTAAACCTCCATAAGACAAAAATAGATAGTAGTAATCGTGTTCTGGGTGGTACAGAATATAAGGTGCTTCAATCGGTCCATGACGACC
>CAYXVJ010000029.1:0-13839 GCA_964468675.1 uncultured Oscillospiraceae bacterium | reverse complement strand
AAGAATATGGATTATATCTAAACCTGTATTTTCATCCATCTCTAAAATAAAGATGCCACCAGAATACGAACCATATATCATCCAAAGCTTACCTTCTTTATCAAAAAAGGTATGAGGATCAATGGCATTGGGATGAATGTTTGCATCGTAAATCAAACCATCTGGGCTCGCCTCACCCCACATACCTGACTTAAGTAATATGCCCTCATCCGTATAAGGACCTTCAGGATTGTCTGCGGTAGCCATGCCTAAGGCAGATAAAGGGCTTGAACCTTCACAGGCACAATAGTACATGTGATACTTCCCTGTTCCTTCTAGGTAAATCCAGTCGCCTGCCCACAAGGTTCTTGATTTCGCCCACGTAAAGGTTTCCATTAGCTCGGTGTACACATTCGGTATGAGTGAGTTTTGATTCGAAACTTCACTACTGATTTGCTCCCACTCAAGAAAGTCTTTTGTTTTTGCTGCTTGCAAGTGTGAGCCAATAACGTAATAGGTGTCGTCTACATGCATTACAGATGGATCGTGAACGGTGACATCACGAAAGACGGGTGCATCTAAATCATCTACTGGACTGGCTTTACTCTTGCATCCAACGATCAATATAGCAACAAATAACAGTAATAGTATTTGACAAAATAAGCGTTTGACTTCCTTATGCTTTATGTGCATTTCTTATCTCCTTTATGAATCCACTGCAAGCGCCCAAATGCACACACCAGTCGGCGATATCGCAGTGAGATACAAATCTGCTTTGTGTGTCAACAGTCGTCCTTCATACACTTCTCCAAAAGCCTTGAAGGATATTACATTTTCATTTATACGCTCAATATCAAGAAACAAATCTCTTCCATATACCATACCGTCATTATATGAGTCAAAATGAATCACGCGAAATTTATGGTGTATTATATCCTCTATTGTTTCAGTTACCCCTTGTTCATCCAAGTAAACAGGCGAAGTAAACATTTGATTTTGCATTGAGAAATAAAGCTTTCTGATCTGCATATAAGACTCTTTTTTCTGTCCTGGCTTACGCACATGATGGACAAGGTAAGGTCCGTCTTTTAAACATAAGATGCTGTTATGGCCTGGTGCCATCCAAGCATCCATGCCGTCTAAGTCAAAATCATAAGAACCTATAATCTTATCGCCAACTCGTAGTACAGGATCTAAATTAATAAGGTCTTGGCCTTTGCTATCTAAAAATGGACCAGTAACAGTCTCACTCACACCTACACGTATATGGTAATCGTAACGAAGGCTTCCGTAAGAAACGAAAAGGAAGTAGAGTTTACGACTTTTATCGTAATACATATACCCACCTTCAACAGCAGTATGATTGCCGCCTGCAATGCGTGTGCCGTAACCAATATCATTCATAAAACCTGTTTCATCTAAAGGAGCGATATAAATCCCTCCGAAAAACGATCCATACACTAAGTATTGCTGCCCGAGTTCATCTGTGACAACATTCGCATCAATGGCATTTGGAGCATCGTACAGTCCCGTATGATAAGTCCTTAATACGTCGCCTTGATAGACGAAATCCTCAGATAAAGATTTGGAGCTTGCAAGGCCAATGACACTTTGACTGGTCCCAAAATGAGATGAACAACAATACAATCTATACTCATCACCTACTTTGATGATTTCAGGTGCCCAAAAGCCTTTAGTCTTTACATGACGATCCACTTCAATAGGGCGACTGTTGAACGCTGGTTTATGCAGCTCCCAGCTTAGAAGATCCAAGCTTCTAGCGATCTGTACACCTACTAAATTAGTATCTGTAGAAAAACAATAAAAATATCCATCCTGACCTTCCACGATCGTAGGATCGTGGAAGCGAATGAATTCTTCTTGATTGATTGTCATAAGCGAAACTTTCTTTATTTTACTCTTTCATACCCGAGAACATAAACGAGCTAATGATGTAGCGCTGGAAGAGTCCATATACAATCAAGACTGGCACCAGCAACATAACCGAGCCTGCCATAATTCGAGGAACGTGTGTGTTAATGGCGTACTGCTCATTGAACTTTGCAACCATGACGGTAACAGGTTGCCAGATGGCGTTCCTGATGAAAATTGTTGGTGCTAGGTAGTCATTCCATGAAGCAATAAACCATAAAATACCGTGAGCAGCTAAAGCAGGTCCCACAAGCGGTAATACCAAATTTTTGTAAATACCAAAATAGTTCGATCCATCGATCTTGGCTGAATCAATAATCGAATCGGGTAAGTTATACATGTATTGGCGCAAGAAGAAGATCATAGCAACGTTGCCAAATAATTTAGGCAAAATCAATGGCCAAGGAGTAGCTGTTAAACGCATCGTACTAAACAGGACAAACTGCGGAACCATAATCGTTGGGAATGGAATCATCAGCGATACCAGCAAGATCAAAAACAGTACATTTCTACCTTTAAATTTGATCTTTGCAAAGGCGAAAGCTGCTGCAACAGAAACCAAAGAACCTACAATTACTGGCGGGATGGAATATAGCATAGTATTCAAGAAACCTCTAACTAGCGGAATCTCATCCCAAATTTGAACATAACTTGAATAATCCCAGACTTGAGGTAGTAAGCCTTGAAGGTAAATATGCATCTTCGGTTTAAATGACGTAAAAATCATCCAAACAAAAGGATACATCATAAATAAGGCACCGAATCCCAAAATGAGGAATACGAGAACATCGGCTATTTTTCTATCTCTTCTCATTCCTGATTCCTCCTATTAAAGTAAAGTTGAATCGCAGTCAGTACAAAGACAATGAAGCCTAAACTCACTGCTATAGCAGTACCATAACCAGCTCTCGAATTTCTAAAGGTGTAGTCATAGAGGTATATAACCGTAGTAAACGTACTGTTGGCAGGGCCGTTACCAGCAAAGATTAACCTTGGCTCCACAAACATCTGTGCTCCACCAATAACCGATGTAACAACAAGATAGAATGTAACAGGCCTTAGCAAAGGTAAGGTAATTTTCCTAAACGATTGCAATGCACTTGCACCATCTATTTTCGCTGCCTCATAGTATGTATTGGAAATACCTTGCATACCTGCAATATAAAGAATAATAGATCCACCTAAGCCCTTCCAAACACTCATGATAATAATGACCCATTTTGTGTATGACGGGTGACCTAGCCAGTTTGGCGGGTTATCAATACCTATACTTTGTAAGAAGTTATTGATGGATCCACCACCGTCGGTCATAAATAAGCGTTGGAACACAAAGCTTACAGCTACCGTACTCGTCACTACCGGGACATAGTAAATCACGCGAAATGTGTTTTCAAATTGGGTACCACGGTTCATCAGCTGAGCTAAGATTAAAGATATAACAAGACCTATTGGTATACCAATCATATAGAAAAATGTATTAGCTAAGCTCTTTCTAAATAGAGGTGCTTTAAACATTTCGATGTAGTTGCTTAAGCCAACAACTTTAGCATTCAAAACAGGTTGGCCTAAAGGCCAAGCAGTAAAACTGGCATACACTGACATCGCAAAAGGAATAATCAAAAAAACTATCATACCGATAAACGGTAGAGCAATCATACTGTATCCCCATATATTATCCAGTTGCCTGGTGGTTAACCCTTTTCTGTCTTTCATCTAACCCTAGCGAATGAGACATTCGCCATACCTCCCTCTCGATATAGAAATACAGCCCTCCCATATATGAACTTAAGCATCCGCCTAAATCAATACTGGAAGGGCTGCGAAACAAATTAGTTGTTTGGATTAATATTCGCTTCGTCAGTAATCGCTTGATCAAGCATGCCTTGTGCTGCATCTTGGATACTATTGAGGTAATCTTCGACGTTCATTGGTTCAACACCTTTATCGATTCCTTCATAATAACTCCACACGCTATCAACACCACTGATAAATCCTTCAATATGCCATACATCGTTAAATGTTAGCGATGTAGGTACACGCCTACCATTTTGACCTGAAAGCATGTTGACAAAGAGTGCACGACTCTCTGGGAAGTAACTGTCATCGCTTAGATACTCACCTTCAGCCATATCAACTAGGTTAGGTACTTGACCACCACGTTTGGCGATAAAGCGTTGTACTTCTTCATCAGCTGACAATAAGAATGCAAGCTCTGCCGCTTCTGTTTGATTCGGTGAAGTTTTTGATACTGCGTAACCAATAGAGTCCACACGACCAGCCCATTTGTCTTGACGATCCTCAATCGATAGATCTGTGTAATCGTCACTAATTGGCCATGGAGCAAGGTCAAAGTCAAACCACGACTTATCTGGGTTAATGGCCTCATCATCTTCAATGGCTTGGAATGCTCCTACATCCCACGTACCACATGGGAAATAAGCAACTCTACCATTTAGGAATTTAAGGTAACCTGTGATTTCATCCGTTGATAGACCAGATCCACCGCGCTCTACAATGCGCATAAAGCCTTCATAGCCTTCAATAAACTCTGGCGAGTTAAATAAGACTTCTGTTTGATCATCGTTCAGGTATTGACCTCCTGCACCCCAGATAAATGGCTGCAAAGTGAAATCTTCCCATAAGTGAGTTCCGAACACTGACGTTGATCCAGCCGTATCAGGCAGTGTCTCATCTTCAAAAGTTAAGACTGCACAAAGGTCAGCAAACTCTGTAAATGTGAAGACTGGCAAATTACCATTTGCATCCGTTTCCGGGAAGAATGGTAAAGTACCATCTGCAACAAGGGCCTCAATCTCATCTCTACGCTTCTCAATAATCGCTTTATTGACAGTCATTGAAACCGCTGAGAAGTCTTTTGGTAAGGCATAGATATCACCTTCACCTAAAACATCATTATCGACATCATATCGATATAAATTCAACGCTTCAGGCCAGATTCGATCTAAAGATGAAACCTCAAGCAGATCATTTAGTGGGACAATTTTTTCCGCCCACACACGGCGCTTAATATCACCTAAACCTAAATAAAAGACATCAGGTGCGGTGTTTGCTGTTAATGCTGCTTCGAGCTCAGGCCAGTACTGATCACCAGCAACCTGGAAATCAACTGTATAACCTGTCTCTTCCTCGAAATCTTCAATGACTTCACGGTACATTTCTTGTTCGTGTTCCTGTGCAAAAACACCTACAGTCAAATTAACAGGATTACTTGGACCATTTTGGCTTTGGTCACCATCTGTACCATTTCCTCCATTACCTTGATTACAAGCGGCAAGAGGCGTCACAATTAAAATTGCGCAAAGTAGTGATGTTACAAATTTCTTCATTGAATTCCTCCTCAATTGTTTATAATCCATATGAATTTCAGTTATCCAGAACATCTGCACAGCCCCTACGAACTAAATAAGCAAAACTCAACCAGATTACCCATATACATTTATAATAACAGAAGATCTGAAACTCGCTATGATTTTTATGTAAAAGTTGTATATCGAACCTCTTTTTCTTGTCTAAATCGCCTTAAAAACATTAAAATCCGTTTTGCACTGATACAAAACGGATTTTAATTTATCCTTCTTGAACTTAAGATAGTCTTCTAATTAACTTAAAACAAAACCGAACACCTTCAAGCTTGAACCACGATTTCAATCGACACATCTTGCTTACTTGGATCAACGAATTGATCTGGTGTCATCTTAAGGACAGGCGTGCCATCAAAGGTCCAATGCACAGGCTTAATTCGGGCATGTCTGCATGGATCGTGTAAGGGATCTTCATTCGCCCATGCACATTCCTTATTAAAACACTCTTCTGATCGTGCATGGTAGACAAAGATGTCTCGACCGGCTTCATCTTTGGTAAATGAGTTATGTCCAGGACCATATTCACCCTTTACGTCTGATGTAGCCAGGATGGGGTATGGGGTTTTAGTCCAAGCACTTGGATCTAAAAGATCACTAGTCTCATCGGCTGTCATTATGCCAATACAGTATTCTGGGCCGGTTCCTGCAGCAGAAAATGCGATAAAGATCTTACCATCATGCTTTATAGCCGCAGCACCTTCGTTTACATTGTGTCTAATTTGCTCCCAAGCAAATTCAGGTCTTGTTAGTAGCATAGGCTTGGAAGTCAATTTAGAAGGATTATTCGGATCTATCGTTGCTAGGTATAGCACTGAATCGCTGATGGTTTTTTCTGCCCAACAAACATAGTGCTTGCCACCAGCTTCAAAAGTAGTCATATCGAGTGAGAACTGCGTGAATGAAATATCATCATCAGCTAATGCCTCCATCCTGCCTATGGCAGACCAATGTTCAGGAACCATAGGATCCTTATCTGCTGGACAAGTTAAAAGCTGTGGCCTGATCGCAAAGAGGTTATCCTCTTCAATGCTACCAGTAAAGAAAAGATACCACCGTCCATCAATCTGATGAATCTCTGGTGCCCAGATGTTTCTATAAATACCATCTGCTTCATTGTGTATCCAAATGGCTGTTTCTTCTGCTTCTTTCAAGCCTTCTATCGTGCTTGCACGACGTAACGTGACTCTGCTATAACCATCTTGGTCCATGGCTGTATACATCGGGTATGACGCAGTAAAGTAATACATGCCGTCGTCAGCAAGATAGATCCACGGATCTGCCTTCGACTCTAGAAATGGGTTATCGTAAACGGCATGACCAATACGCCCAGTTACTGTATATGTGCCTGGTATATTTAGATCCAAAGCACTTAAATCCCACGTAATCGGTACATCTCGAGTCGTTCCATCGCTATAGCTTGCTTCTACCTCTACAGGCAAGTCTGGTTCTTGACCAAGCTCAGTTTGAATCGTTGTAGTTAATGGTGCAAGTGCCGTATTTCTAACAGGCATAAGCTTTGCTTCAAGTGTTTTAGCTAAGTCCTCTTTAATCTGGAAAATATGGCTAGGAACAGCATCTGTAGGCGCTTGTCCATAAACCAATTTAGGTATATTGAAGTCTACTACTTCAGCCTTCGAAAGCGTTACAAAGTCTTTTGTATCAAAGCGATAGACTAAATCATCACTTGATATATAAAGTCTATACTGTCCGTCTTCTTCCTCTACATGGATACCTTCAATATCAAAATCCATAGACAAGTCTAGTAATCGTTCATTCGTAAAGGCAATCAAATCTTTTGAGTCATGCAAAGATAAAACACCAGGCCTTGACTTACTTGCAGCAAGGAGCAAAAAGCCATCTTCTTGCTTTACAATAAACGGATGTTCAATCGTGTGCTCACCATCAAGACGTTTAGCAAAACAAATGCCAAGTCCAGCATTTAAGGCCTCAAAGCCAACACCATCTTGACTCAACGCCAAGTGTAAACTTCGATTGATGGATATAGGTTCCAAAGCCTTCGTATAAGCCATCAGATACGCCATTACAAGTTCTCCTCTAAGAATTCATCTTGAAAACCCTTTAAGCGGTTTGCAAAATTATAGTCAAAGTTATGGATCTTCCTTGGATACACTTCACTCATGAACTCACTGGTGACCATGAAGTCAGCTGTTGCTGCATTGGTTGCAATTGGAATACCATAGACCACAGCAATACGAAGTAGTGCTCTGATATCTGGATCATGAGGCTGAGCCTCTAAAGGATCCATAAAGAAGATGACCATGTCGATCTTGCCTTCTGCGATACGTGAACCAATTTGTTGGTCACCGCCCAAGGGGCCTGAGTTATAGCCTCTTACTGGAAGCTCTGTCATCTCTGCAACGAGTCTTGCTGTCGTACCCGTACCACACAAGTGATGGTGCTTCAATTTATCTGCTCTCATCTTGACCCATTCAAGCATCTCTTTCTTCTTACCATCATGGGCAATTAAAGCAATGGTCTTGGTCTTCTCAATCGGAAAAGTAATGTATTCGTGATTTGTACTCATAATGTCTCCTGTACTCTACTGTTGCTGATTCTATTATATGATACTACTCATCCATGTATTCAAGGAATATTCCTGAAAGTGGTGGTAAATCCATTTCGATTCGTTGTAAGTCTGTGATGACTATATCTTCATCTTGTCCATAGCGTGGATCCATCACTATCGCTTCTTGTACTTCTGGTTTCTTCTCCACTAACTTTTGGAACCAGAGTTGTTGTTCGTCTTTGGAACTAAGGGGTTTAGAACGAATGATAGAGCCAGTGAATTGATTCCCTTTATAGTTCGATCCTCCCCACTTCTCATCGTCGCTATTAAACTTTACTTGCCATCGTCCACCTTGGGGAACCCTAAAGCTATAACTTGGCAAAACTGCAGGTGTCGTATTAAAGATTGCGACCATCATGCGCCTTGAGGTCTTAGGGTACCTACAGAAGATGTAAACACAGTTCTCACTGTCATCAGCTTGAAGCCATTCAAAACCTGCCCAGCTGTCATCTTGCTCCCAAAATGCTTTGTGGTCTAAATAGAAGTGATTTAATGCTTTAACAAAGTCGTGTGCCTTGGCATGTCGCTCATACTGTAGCATGAACCATTCAAGCTCCTCATAAAAACGCCATTCGATAAATGTGCCTAGCTCATAACCCATGAAGTTTAGTTTGGCACCTGGATGAGCCATTTGATACATCAACAACAATCTGAAAGATGCAAATTTACGCCACAAGTCTCCTGGCATACGGTCTAAAAGGCTTCGCTTGCCATGTACAACCTCATCGTGCGAGAACGCTAAGACATAGCGCTCAGCATAGGTGTAGGTCATTGAGAAGGTTATTTTATTGTAAGATCCAGGTCTCATGATGTAATCTAAATCCATGTAATCTAAGGTATCGTGCATCCAGCCCATGTTCCACTTATGCGTGAAGCCAAGGCCATCCTCATCTGCTAGATGAGTAATTTTAGGATATGAAGTCGATTCTTCAGCCACCAAAAGAGCATATGGGAACTTACCAGAGATAACACTGTTCATGTGCTTTAAGAACCAGATGGCTTCAAGGTTATCGATGCCGCCATGTGCATTTCTTAATTCAGGAGAGCGATCAAAGGTTAGGTAAATCATGCTGGTGACAGCATCCATGCGCAGTCCATCAATATGAAACTCTTCTAACCAATAAAAGGCACTGGAGATTAAGAATGAATGTACTTCTTTTTTAACATAATCAAAAGCGACTGTACCCCACTCTTTTAAATTTGCGATCTCAGGGTTTGGGTGCTCATACGTAGGTGATCCATCAAAGTGAAACAATCCGTGTTCATCTTTAGGAAAGTGTGACGGCACCCAATCCAAAATAACTTGTATACCGTGTTGATGCATCGTATCAACAAAGTATTTAAAGTCCTCTGGTGTGCCGTAGCGAGATGTTGGACTAAAATATCCACTGACCTGATAACCCCAAGACGCATCTAAGGGATATTCAGTAATTGGCATCAACTCTATCGCGTTATAGCCCATCTCTTTTACGTATGGCGCTAGTTGCTGTGCCGCTTCACGGTAAGTATAAGTATTGCCATCCGGATAACGTCTCCACGACGCTAGATGAACTTCATAGATGTTTAGTGGATGATTCCCTCTCGCATGTTTGCGCTCTTGAATAAACGCTTCATCTTTCCACTCATATAAGTCATCTGGATATACGATCGATGCTGTTGCAGGTCTTGTCTCGTTGTGTCTAGCCATGGGATCTGCCTTTAAGACAATCCGTCCTTCTTGATTTTTAATCGCATATTTATAACGCTGCCAAGCATAATCCCCTTCTAAGAACACTATCCAAATACCCGTATCCTGATGAGGATGCATGGGCGTACTATCTGTATTCCACTGATTAAAATCACCAACTAAAGAGACATGTTGTGCTCTAGGAGCCCAAACTGAAAAACGCCAACCTGCTTTATCGTTTACAACAGCAGGGTTGGCGCCTAATAACTTATAACTTTGATAATTCGTTCCGTTGTTAAATAGGTATGCAGCGTCCATAAGCTCCTCCATCAATCAAAGCGGGTTTAAGGTGTAATATACATCCATTATAACCTATATTCAATTCGTTTTTTGGCTATACTAAGATAGATGAAAGAAAGGATGGATACGATATGACAGATGAACGATTAAGAGACATTTCCAATTATAAAACGATTTATTTGGCAGGCGGCTGCTTCTGGGGTGTTGACGCCTACATGAAACAATTAAAAGGCATCATCAAGACAGAATCCGGCTATGCCAACGGACATACAATAAACCCTAGCTACGAAGAGGTATGCACAGGTAAGACCGGTCATGCTGAGACTGTATATGTACAATACGATCCTGCTGTAATCTCATTGAAAACCATACTAGAACAATTCTTTTCAATTATTGACCCTACACAGATCAATAGACAAGCAGGTGATATCGGTGAGCAGTATAGAAATGGTATCTATTACACAGATGACTTAGATCTACTAATGATTGAAGCCGTTATGAGAGACGTGCAAAAAGAATATACGAAAGTATTAGCGACAGAAGTAGGTCCATTAAAAGCTTACTACGTAGCAGAAAGCTACCATCAAGATTATTTAGAAAAGAACCCAAATGGCTATTGCCATGTTCGCTTAGACAGTGTACCAGACACATTGAAAGGGTCTACTGTATGAGTAAAGCTTCTAGATTCCCCAAACCCGGTTTACGAATCTTTAAGACGGTCTTAGCTGTATTAATCTGCTTTTTAATCTTATCGCCTTTTGATTTCTCTACAGGCTTTTATGCTGGAATTGCAGCCATTTTGTGCATGCAATCAGACTTGCAAAACAGTTGGCCAATTGGTAAGTTTCGGATTTTTGGTACGTTCTTGGGCGGTACCTTCGGCCTTATTATGATGGAGCTTAGTGAAAGGCTGCATTTAGAACGTCAGCAACAAGTCTTCATGCTCATCATCGCCTTGAGTTTACTGCCGCTGATCTATCTCGTAGTTCTGTTCAAACAAAACCCAGCTACGTATATCACCTGTGTAGTTTACTTAAGTTTAGTCTTAAGCAGCTCCGATAGAAGCCCACTTGCATTCGCGACCATCCGCATGGGCGAGACACTCCTGGGTATCTTCGTCTCACTGGGTGTCAATGCCCTACCCTTCTTAAAAAGGCAGTCTAAAGAAGAACAAACTGCTGGTATCTAGTTTAAATCCACGGATTGGCTAAAGGTATATTTTAAAGGGGCATAACCTAATTTCTCGTAGAAATGTATGGCGGTTTTATTCTTCTCCCACACATTCAATTGGATTTCTCTTTTTCCTAAGGCTTTCGCTTCTAAGAGGATCTGGTCCATCAACTGCTCACCAATCTTTTGGCCACGCATGGATTCATCGACACAAAGATCATCTACAAAAAGATGATCCTCTTTGATGAAAGCGATGACATAGCCTAAAACCTCTTCTAACGCATAGACGAATACAAGTGTCTCAGGATCAGCCAAGATATCTAAGATCTCTTCTACGCCGTATTTAGCCTCTCCTTTGAAGCGATCAGGGTACATTGCTTGATGCAACTCTCGTATCGATTGCAAGAGTTCATGAATACGCTTTGCATCTTTGCTTTCAGCTCGCCTAATCATAAATGCCTCCAATTCATATGGTATTAAGCATATATTTTAATATACAAAAAAACCATGAGTTCTTATTTGAATCTCATGGTCCTATTGGTTGCGGAGGCGGGACTCGAACCACGCGACCTTCGGGTTATGAGCCCGACAAGCTACCAACTGCTCCACTCCGCGATATTAAGAATTGTCTGGTGCTCATGGCCGGACTTGAACCGGCACGGATTTTACTCCGACGGATTTTAAGTCCGCTGCGTCTGCCTATTCCGCCACACGAGCAGATCAATTCGCACTTGAGTATATTAAGAGATACAATCGATTTTGTCAACTACCTCTTTCTTATGCTCTTTTCAAGAAACATCCCTCACGGTTACCCGCAAGGGAATTGGTTGCGGAGGCGGGACTCGAACCACGCGACCTCCGGGTTATGAGCCCGACAAGCTACCAACTGCTCCACTCCGCGATATGGCGACGGTCTGGATAACCACCGCAATTATCTATTATACAGCAATATTAGAAAATGTCAAGGGACTATAAAATATAGGTAGCTCTAGCTCGTAAACGTAAATTCCACCTCTTCTCATCTCTGAGATGAAGTAGAATTCAACTTTTCACTCAAGCCTATTTTCTGACATCTATACGAGAGAAAGAAACGATTTTAGATGTCGTCATCAATTATTGAAAAATTGAAAACAATTTGCATCGGCACAAAGATATGCTCTTGCTAGAAGATCAGACACGCTTGACGAACCACAACATCACCAACAACTCGGCTTTTATGAACAAGCTTGCCTTGTGTTATTAACTTCGCTCAAAAGATCGATGACTTTGAGACAAAAATTCACACGGAGAGCATTGCTCATTGACGGTCAAGCATTACCGCTTAAAGTGATTCAGTTAGCCAGATCTTAACGCTTGATTCAAAAAAGAGAGCTGAGTGAAAAAGAAGTAGCTGTCTGGCTTTTCCCCACCATTTCACCTCTTTATCCATTCACTCAAAAAGAATCATGTTTCTACTAAAACAGCCTAAATCGAAGCTTGTATGGCCAATTTCAGACTGTTCTTCTGTGCTTATGACTTTGGTGCGTAGTTACCATTGAATATCAAGAAAAAACAGGTACCTGAACAAAGATTATCCAGGTACCATTCGTATTGATATACAAAACCTTATATTATTGGATCTTCTTCTCTACTCGTAATCAGCAGATAAGAAAGAAGGATTAATAGACAGCTATAGATCCATAACAGCAATCTAGAATTTGAACTTCAGTTTCAAATATTTCTGTTAGTAAATCACCTTGCATGATTTCATCAGGAGTACCAAAAGCAGCTATTTCGCCATCTTTCATTGCAACAATGCTATCTGAGTAGCGTGCAGCAAAGTTAATGTCATGTAGTACCGTAACAATGGTACGTCCCAATTCATCCGCTACACGCCTAAGGTGCTGCATCATTTGCACAGATCTTGAGACGTCTAAGTTGTTTAAAGGTTCATCTAGAAGGACGTATTCGGTTTCTTGCGATAGAACCATGGCAACATAAGCACGTTGCCGCTGACCGCCAGAGAGCTCATTTAGATAGCGATTCTCTAAGTCTGCTAGACCTAAGAATTCAATATACTTAGAGATGATCTCTTCATCTTCTGCTGTATGCCTTCCCTTTGTATGCGGGAAACGGCCAAAGCCAACCAATTGTCTTACTGTTAATTTTGTAATGAAGTGGTTTTCTTGGCGCAAGATAGCAAGTACTTTAGCAAGATCTTTTGACTTGGTTTTATTTACATCTAAGCCAGCAACGGAAATACTGCCTTCATCCATATTCATGAGTCGACCGATCATTAAGAGTAAAGTAGATTTACCCGCTCCGTTGGGTCCTATAATGGATGTGATACCCGCCTTTGGAATGTCGAGATCCAAGGTACCAATCTTTACATCCTCACTATATATCTTCGTTGCATTTGAAATACTAATCATAGCTCTCCCTTTCTAAATACAATGGATAAGAATATTAATCCACCAAACAATTCGATAATGATCGAGACAACACCTTGTGCACTAAACACGTGGTACATCAAGAAATATGCGCCAGTGAGAATTAAAAACCCAATTGCCAGCGCCATCGGAAACAGATATTTATGATCAAACGTTGGTGTTGCTTGATAAGCCAAGGTAGCCACCAAGAAACCAAAGAAAGACATAGGGCCAATTAATGCTGTGGAAACCGACATTAAAACCGATACCAAAATTAAGGTGAAGATGATGCCGGATTGATATTTCATACCTAAATTCACTGCCACGTCTTTACCTAGTGATAAGACGTTTAGCTTATTCGAGAAAAGAATCAATAGTATGGAGGCAGTAACAACAAGAATAATTGCAATAGGA
>CAYXVJ010000028.1:0-17486 GCA_964468675.1 uncultured Oscillospiraceae bacterium | reverse complement strand
AACATTAGATCCAAAGCGTTATTTTTTACAACACGAAGGGTCTGATGCATTTTGGCCAGGTCCACAAGCAAGGTTAAGGCGCCATGGTAGCGTGATGGAAGATCCGGTACATCAAGACTTGGCCGTACATCAAGGTATTTACATTAATATTTATCCTTTGGATGTATTCCCTAAATGGACGCTTGCGCAACAAAATCTATTGTCTTCGTACCGCAGTATCCAAACAGCGATTATGGACAATGAACTTGACGATGAAAGCAATTGGAAGCGGAATCTTGAAAAGCGTAAGAAGTTGATACGTTCTGGTGACTTGGAAGATGTCAGTTGGTTTATTGTTTATCCTATGGTGGCAGGAGACGTGAATCATTGTATAATAGGTAAAAATGATCTCTTAGATGTGTCTTTATTGACTTATCCAGCAGAAGCAGATTACCGTGAATGGTTTTTTGATGTACCTGAAGACATATAGCATTTTGCAGATCAGGAGGGTTTATGGAAGCAAGACAAATGGATCACACTGGTATCTTGGCCTCTTCGCAATATAAAATTAAAGCTAGTGAAGCAATAGTTCGTGAAGCGAATGAAGAGGGCTTTTATTTAGCCGCTGACGATACAGCCATGCATGCGGTGCACGCCATTCAGTTAAGCATGTTGCTTGAAATTGATCGAGTATGTAGAGAAGAAAATATTGAGTACTATCTCTTATTTGGTACTTTATTAGGTGCAGTACGCCACGGTGGCTTCATCCCTTGGGATGATGACATTGATATTGGTGTGATGCGTAAAGACTATGATCGCCTCTTAGAGTGCTTGGGACATGCATTAGATCCAAGCCGTTACCACGTTCAATATGCCTCTATCAACCCCAAAGTACCTACACCATATGCGAAATTGCGAGCAAAAGAGACTGAATTTCGTGAGCAAGGTCGTAGCTATAAGTCCATCCATTCGGGTGTCTTTCTTGATATATTTCCTTTGGACGACGTACCGGATTCAAACATACTAAGAAACCATCAACGCACCATGTATTTCTTAACGCATTTTCCAAGAAGGGTTAAATTGGATGGGTATCGTACCAGATTTACACTCTTACAGGGCATATATGAGCGTCGGGCTAAGCAAGCAGATAGTACCTTATGGAAGAAAAATTTAAATGCAATGACTCGTTTTAAACAAGATTCAAGTGAACTTGTTATTGCCTATCCTGCAGCCCGTTCAGACTATGACAGTGCTTTTATAAAGCGTAGTGATTTAGGTCCTGCAACGGATATTGATTTTTGCGGGTTTCAAGTCATGGCGCCCAAAGCTAATGTTAAGGTACTTGAGGATAGTTTTGGTGACTATATGGCCATTCCGCCAAAGGAAATGCGTCGTGGTCATTTCTTGAGCCGTGTCTGGATTAACCATGAATTTTGGGCTGATGTCTTGGCAGCATATGTGCCGATGATGGAAGAGAGTAGCAAGCAAGTTCAAGCTGCTATAGATAGAAATGAGTTTAAAGAATTTTAAGCTCAACCGTTCTGTATAGTGCCTGGCCAGCACATGATACGATCCATTACATCGCTGTTATGAGATAATGGAGAGTAATGTTTTTGATCAGGAGAATTCATGGAAAAGTTACTGATATTACTGACTTCGGTTTATCCGACTGACGCAGGGGATATGTTTGTTCATGATGAATTGAAACACCTCAATCGTGCTTTCGATCGAATCTTGATATTCCCAGTGAATGCAACAGGATCGAATGAAGCTAGAGTCAATATAGATGAACCAAGTCAATTGCATTTGACCAATCAAAGAGGCAAAATATTGTCACGCTTACGTGATATTTTATATTTAATGACTTCTTTTTTATTTCCGTCAACAGATGTCAAATATGAAAGACGGACAAGAGCTAAAGGTTTAAAACAGCTGCTGTATTTGTATTTTGCTGAGGGAAGAGCTCGTCAGGTTTTAAAAGATACAAGAAAGATCATTAAGAAAAATATTGAAGAAGAGCCTACTGAGGTGGTTGTCTATAGCTATTGGATGTCCATACCAGCTAGAGCAGCACTGTTGATTCAAGAAGACTTAAAACGAAACTACCCAAGTCTTAATATTCGTACGTATTCTAGAGGTCATGGTTATGACATATACGATGAAGCATCTGCTACAGGTTTTCAACCGTTTAGAAGGGCCTTAATCGAGCAGATGGATGCGCTCTTTCCTTGTTCTACTTATGGTGTACAATACATGATCCAGCGCTTTACTTCTACAGATGAGGGTGCACCCATTTACCTATCTCGTTTAGGTATCCCTGATCCTTTACTGGAGAGACAGAGCAATAGTGAAGAATTACTCTTGTTACGCCAAGGTCGAAACAATCAATTGCGACTTGTCAGTTGTAGCCGTGTTGTCGCGCTGAAGCGTTTACCATTGTTGGTTGATGCGTTGAGTTTGTTTAAAGATCAAGACATAGCTGTTTCGTGGACACATTTTGGAGACGGACCGGATATGGCCGAGTTAAAAGAGGTCGTAAAAGATAAGCTAGACTTCATGCATGTGAATTTAGCAGGCCATGTGACGATTGATGCCTTGCTTGATTATTATGTGAACGAAGAAATTGATCTTTTTGTTAACGTGAGCACAACAGAGGGTGTGCCTGTGTCCATCATGGAGGCTATGGCGGCAGCGATACCAATCGCAGCAACCGATGTTGGTGGTACTGCAGAAATAGTATTCCCAAATCAAGGAGGCCGTCTGTGGTCCCCTGATGTGACCGCAGCAGAAATATACTCTACACTCTTGGATGTTGCGTCTTGGAGCCCTGTAGAGCGCCAGGAGCAAGCAAGAGCTGCTAGAGAGAACTGGGCATTGCTTTCAGATGCAAAACAAAACTACAGTCAAATGACTCGTGTATTAACGGGTGAGGTCAAGCCCACTCATATTCCTTTTAACTAAATCTTATATCGGAGAGAATTAGATGATTAATAATGTAATTGTAATAGCAGCTTTGCTCGTCATTAGCTTCTTTTATCTAAGAGAGCGCTATGAGGCAGCTGCCGTAGCAACAACAGTTTTATCGATTATGGCGCCGACCTTAAAGATTGGCGAAGGTAGCTTCAATGCTGCTTACTTAATGACGCTGTGGCTTCTTAGCCTATTTGTCATTGATCACGTGAAGAAAAAGACTTGGCCAAGCATAGAAAAAGGTCCTGTCAGGACCATGCTAATCTTATTTATCGTCTCTAGATTTATCACGATAACGGCTTATCTCATCGGATATCTACAACACGGAACAGCAGCATTACCAACGATATTCGGTGCGCTAGCTGGTAATATCAATCTATCCGTATTAGTTGTGTGTATCGCATATATACTGACTAAAGTAGAGCGTAAGCGTTTAGTGCCGATCATTTATCAGTCAGCAGCCATTGTTGCTGGAGTAAACTTAGTGTTTTATGTCCTGCAACGTTTCTTCTTTGATATTGGATTTTCGTGGACGTATGCACTTTACATGTCACCAGATCGCATCGCGCCGCTTGAAAACATGCGGGAAATCGGTGCCTTTGATCGAATTTTCGGATCGTTCTTTACACCCACATTAATGGGTACCACATTCTTGTACCTGATTGTACTTTTACTTGCTTGGTACTTTGCCTCTAGACAAGAACACCATGTATGGCCCATTTTGACAGTTGTATCCGTCCTAACCTTTATCGGGATCAATAGTTTTTCTAAAGTCTTAATTTTGGGTATTCCGGCGATCTTACTCTTAAGCATACCGTGTCTATTCATCTTGAATCGATCCAAACTTGTGAAACCCAATCTGACTCGTTACTTCTTTTTAGTGACGGCAGCAATAGCCTTAGTCTTTACCTTTACTTATTTTGTATTCCCAGCTGAGTTGATAAATGTCAAGAATTACTACTACGGTATGATTTTAGAGCCCTTGAACTCATTGACTACACGTTATCAGATACCAGAAAATATTAATCCAGGTGTGATTGAAGCAGGTGAGGAGATCCCTGATGCAGGCATGACCGTCAGTGCCTTGATGTTCTTTAGGCAACACCCTATTTTTGGTGTAGGACCAGTAGCAGTTGGTGAAGAGTTTATAGGTGACAGCCAAATCATTATGGCTTTGCACCATGGTGGCATTATTGGTACTTTGGGTTACCTCATTTTCTATGTAACAGCTTTTATCAAAACCATTCAAAAACGTAATCTAATGGGCTTCTTATTAATTGCAGCCATCTTTATTAGCTGTGCAGCCACAGTAACCTTAGACTACCGTCAAACCATGCCGTTTGTTGCTATGTTAATATTGATTGTGACAGGATCTGACCATGAATTTGGCCCTGTCCCCGGTAAAGAAAAGTTAGGCTGGTTCGGTCAAACACTATCTCTAGATTCTAGGGGGCTAGACCAGCAGAAAGAAGGATAGTCATGAGCAGTAAGAAACCATATGATTACCTTGTTGTAGGGGCAGGTCCCTTTGGGGCTAGCTTTGCCAGAATGGCTGTAGAAAAAGACAAACGTGTTTTGGTGGTGGAACGTAAAGCTCATGTAGCAGGTCACATTTATACCGAGATGGTTGAAGGTATACCTGTACATGTCTACGGGCCACACATCTTTCATACATCAGAAGAATACATCTGGCAGTTTGTCAATCGTTTTGCACTGTTTAATCGCTTTACAAACTCCCCATTAGCAAACTATAACGGTAAGCTGTATAACCTACCTTTTAACATGCATACGTTCAATCAGATGTGGGGGGTTGTGACACCTGAAGAAGCTAAGAGAAAAATTGATAGCCAGCGCTTGATCTTGGATCGTGATGCTGCAAACTTAGAAGAACAAGCTTTGGCCTTAGTCGGAACGGATATCTATAACTGCTTGATTAAGGAATACACTGAGAAACAATGGGGACGAGCATGTGTCGACTTACCTGCTTTCATAATCAGGCGCTTACCTTTGCGTTTCACCTACGACAACAACTACTTCAACGATACGTATCAAGGGATCCCAGAAGGCGGTTATACAAGCTTTATTGAATCGATGTTAGATGGGATTGATCTTCGCCTAGAAGTGGACTATTTAGCAAAGAAGGATTCATTAGATAAACTTGCAGATGAAGTGATCTACACCGGTGCAATTGATGCATATTTCGATTATGCATATGGCCCTCTCGAGTATAGAAGTTTACGCTTTGAACACGAGATCAAGGACATGAGCAATTACCAAGGAGTAGCGGTGATGAACTATACGTCTAAAAATGAGGCTTACACTAGGGTAATTGAACATAAACATTTTGCCATGATGGGGGAGACCGATAAGACAGTTGTCTCAAGGGAGTATCCCATGGACTGGGCTGTAGGTGATGAGGCATACTACCCGTTAAATGACGAAAAGAATCAAGCGCTCTATGAGCGTTACCGTCAATTAGCCAAAGATCAATCGCACGTGCACTTCGGAGGCAGGCTTGCACAGTATAAATACTATAATATGGATCAGGTGATCAAGGAGGCTATTTTATTAGCCAATCGATTACTCTAGTAGAGGAAGGACAGATATAAAATGAAGAAGCCATTTGTTGCGGCTAAGCGCTTAGAGGATATAGCAAAAGAGTTTGGTACACCCTTTCATCTTTATGATGAGAAAGGTATACGAGAAAATGTACGTGCTTTGCATGAGGCATTTAGTTGGAATCCTGGATTTAAGGAATATTTTGCCATTAAGGCAACACCCAATCCAAGTTTAATTCGTATACTTCAAGAAGAAAACTGTGGTGTGGACTGCTCGTCCTTTACAGAACTCATTATGGCAGATCGCCTAGGATTTAAAGGCGACGATATTATGTTCTCGTCTAACGTAACGCCTGCACAAGACTTTAGGCTAGCAGATAAACTTGATGCCATCATTAATTTAGATGACTATAGCCACATTGAATTCTTAAAGAATGAAATTGGAAGCTTACCAGAAACCGTTAGCTGTCGTTTCAATCCTGGAGGTCTATTCCAAGTGTCTAATGACATCATGGATAAGCCAGGGGATGCTAAATATGGCATGACCCGTGAGCAGCTGGCTAAAGCATTTGTTGAGATGCAAGATCTTGGTGTGAAGCATTTTGGTATCCATGCATTCTTGGTCAGTAACTCTGTAGCAAACGAGTACTATCCTAAACTGGCTAAATTGTTGTTTGAACTGGCTAGAGACTTAAAAGAAGAGACTGGTGCACACATCAGCTTCATTAACTTATCTGGTGGTATTGGTATTCCGTATCGTCCGGAAGATCAGGCAGCAGATATCTATGAAATTGGACGTAATGTAGAAGCAGCATACAATGATGTATTGCTGCCGGCTGGAATGGACGATGTTGCAATCTATACTGAGCTTGGCCGTTTTGTAACAGGACCATACGGTGCTCTTGTGTCTAGAGTTTTACATAAGAAAGATATCTACAAGGAGTATGTCGGTCTAGATGCCTGTGCCGCAGATCTCATGCGTCCTGCAATGTATGGTGCCTATCACCATGTTTCAGTTGTTGGTAAAGAAAATCAAAAAGCTACAACGCTTTATGACGTGACAGGTGGCTTATGTGAAAATAACGATAAGTTTGCCATCGATAGAACGTTACCGGAAGTAGAAGTAGGCGACCTCATATACATTCACGATACAGGTGCACACGGTTATGCAATGGGCTATAATTATAACGGTAAGCTCAGATCGCAAGAGTTGCTCTTGGCGGAGGATGGCAGTGTAACGCGTATTAGACGCGCTGAAACGCCACAAGATTACTTCGCGACGATTAATGAGGATGGCTTGTTTGATCAATTAGACGAATACGAGGTTTAGTATGGTTCGGGTATTGCATGTTGTAGATTCGATGGATAGAGCGGGTCAAGAAACATTCATCATGAATGTGTACCGGGCGATGGATCGATCTAAAGTACAATTTGATTTTCTTCAATTCCAAGAAGGGCCTGCCGATTTCGATGAGGAGATCTTGGCATTAGGCGGTAAATTACACTATGCAATACATAAACGACAAGGCTTAAAAGCCTCGATGGACCAGATCAAGCAAGTAGTAGCGGATGGACAGTATAAAATTGTCCATCGGCACTATTCCAATGCCAGTATGGCCATTGATTTAATGGCTGCTAAACGGGGTGGTGCAACGTGCTTGATATCTCATTCCCACAATACTTCAAGCAATAACGTAGCAATGCATAAGCTCTTACGCTTTCCACTATATAGAGTGTCAAATTGGCACTTGGCTTGTTCTGAGGGAGCAGGGGAATGGATGTTTGGTGAGAAACCTTTCCATGTGATTCCCAATGGTATCGATAGGGAGAAGTTTACATATAACGCTACAGCTGCTAAGAGAATACGTGAAGAATTCGATATAGCAGAGGATCAATTGGTTTTTGGTCATGTAGGTCGTTTTAGTGAAGTAAAGAACCATAAGTTTATTTTAGAGATATTCCGTGAGATTGTAGAGATTGAACCAAGCTCACGCTTGTTACTTGTCGGTACAGGCCCTCTAAGGCCTGCGATGGAGCAGTGGGTGAAATTAAACCAACTAGACGAGCACGTCCACTTCTTGGGCGTTAGAGATGATGTTGCGGACATCTTGTCTGCATTAAATTGCTTTCTTATGCCTTCTTTATATGAAGGCCTGCCTGTTACATTAGTTGAGGCTCAGGCAACAGGTTTGCCATGTTTGGTATCAGACAACATTACAAAAGAGATTGCGATCACCCAATTGATTGAACAATTAAATCTGGAAGAAGCCGCTAGAGTGTGGGCTGTTAAAGCCATTGAGATGTCTGTCTGGCCACGAATCGATACAACAGAAGATATAAAGAGAAGTGGTTACGACATAAAAGATGTAGCAATGACCCTGCAAAATCTATATCTAGAAGCAGCTAATAAGTCTAAGAAATGAAATATAAGGCTTAAGCTTCATCGTTATATAGACTGCTTAAATGCTACCTATTAGTAATATTGTTATTTATAGATTTCCAAAGAGTTGGATGATTACCCAACTCTTTTATTTTTCTCAAGTTGATACGCTGATTTTATTGCTTTATTCTATAATTTTGGGTTTGATCTAGAATCTTGTGCTAAGCTAATTGTACATTTACGATCTAGTTTATGTAGAAAATATTAGGAGGACTATATTATGAGATCGCTTAGTCAAAATCAACTAAGTAACATGCAGCATTCGCGATCGGATCAAAACCCAGAACTTTATTTTGAAGTGGCATGCTCGAAGCAAGAGGTCATGGGTAAGCTTCAAAAGATACTGAAACAGTTAAACTATGTTCCTATTGTTGATGTTTCTGGCAAAATAAAGGTCATCGTCAATGGTGAAAATCCATACCTAGCTTGTAGCTTAATTGATAAGATAGTTCAAAGCCATGCAGCCAAGAATAAGGAGAAGATTGACCTTGATGAGCCACTGATTCTGAAAATCATTGACGATCTTTTATTTGGAATGAGAATACCCAAAAACACAAATGGTTATCTCTACCTTAAGCAAGCTTTGTTTTTTGCAGCAACTTCTGGAAAACCGATAAAACCTATTAGCAAGACACTGTATCTTGATGTCGCTAAAGTGTTTGATATTGATGAGAAGAGTGTAGGCCGCTGTATTCGTTATGCTACAAGTAGTGTTGGCATTAATATCTCAAATTTGAAATTTATCATGATGATGCTAGATGAGATTGATAGTGTTTACTCTGTTATGAAAGATCGTCAAGAGGATGAGAGCACCATGCTTATTGCTGAGTCTGATATGCCTAACTACCATGAATAAAGTACGTAAAATGCTGTGAAAGACATAAACTATGCCTAAATAAGCGTAAACGGTATCATTTGAGGCATATACCGCCTATTTATAAGCCTTAGAATGGAAAAGTATTGACAACGAGCCTCAAAGCCTTGATAATGGCTTTGAAAATATCTAAGGAGGCATAATTAATGAACAAAAGTGAATTAATCGATTCCGTAGCAAAGATGACAAAGCTAAGTAAGAAAGATACAGAAGCTGCCATCAACGCAACACTCGACAGCATTACAGATGCGCTAGTTCAAGGTGAGAAGGTCGTTCTCGTAGGATTCGGAACATTCGAAGTACGTGAGCGCGCAGAGCGTATGGGTCGTAACCCAAGCACAAAAGAAGCAATCAAGATTCCTGCTTCAAAAGCACCTGCATTTAAAGCAGGTAAGGGTTTAAAGGATAAGATCAATAAGTAATTTGCTTCTTATACGAACAGTGTGAATGCTCCTTAGATACGAGTATTTGCGAATGAGAAACCAGATAAGACGGATGCATCATTTGAGCGATGCACCCGTCTTTTTCATTTATGGTATACTGTTTAGAGTTACAAAACACATTATCGTTTAGACTTACGGTAGCTGTAAGTCGAAATGGAGGTTTATATGATTACGAAAGATATGTATATCAATGAAGTGTTAATGATGGATCGTGGCGTTGTGCCTGTATTCTTCCAATATGGTTTACATTGCTTAGGTTGCTTTATGTCAGCTGGTGAAACACTAGAAGAAGCAGCAATGGTCCATGGTATTGAGCTAGATGCTTTATTAAGAGATCTGAATGCGTACTTCATGGGTTCAGAGGTAAATGCTTAAAACTATATGACTGATGAAAAGCGAGCAATGACTACTGGTGCACAAGTGGCTAGTTTGATCCGAAAACGTATCTTAACAGGGGAGTATCCAGCCAATCACATACTGAAGCTGAGTACTGTAGCTGAAGATGCAAATTGCTCGAAGACGCCAGTGCGTGATGCCTTTATGATTTTGGCTGCAGAAGACTTGGTTGAAATTACACCAAATCGCGGTACCATCGTCAAAGAATTGACACGTGATATCATAGAAGATCATTACTGGATTCGTGAATACTTAGAAACAGAAGCCTGTGCAAGAGCTTGTCGTAGCTTAACTCGAAAGACAGCGATACGATTGGCTCTTGAACAAGGTCAGCGTGCAATGGATGCACAAGACTTCGATGCATTCAACGAAGCTAATATCCAATTTCATTACGCGATTTGGAATGCTGCTGCAAGTCCAAAACTAACACTTTTCTTAAGTCAATTGTGGAATGGTTTAGCACTTGATTCCGCTATTACTGAAGCACATTCAATGTCTACTATTCAAAGTGAACATGAATCTATTTGGAATGCCATTGACTTAGGTGATGAGACATGGGCTAAAGCTTCTTTAAAGCATCATCTAGATCGTAGTTTAAAGACAATGCTAAAACAAATTCACTTACTTAGAAAAACAGAGTAGCGGATACAGTAATTCGTCGAAAGACACATGGAAATGCGAAATATCTGAAGGCAAATCCACATTTTTCTGAAAATACACGAACTCAAGTTTTGAGTGGTTGACAAGAATTAAATAACTGCGTACAATAGCCATTGCGTTGATTCGCCTGTGTAGCTCAGTTGGTAGAGCAGCTGATTTGTAATCAGCAGGTCGGGGGTTCAAATCCGTCCGCAGGCTCCAATAGATAAAAGCCCTGTAACTTAAGTGTTGCAGGGCTTTTTTAGAAATCTAAAATTGCTTGAACTTATAACTGAAATAGATGTTTTGTCACTAATTTCGTCAACTTTATTTAGAATAATACTTTAGCCTTTATTGCTACTATGCTTTCACTAGAGTCATACGCTAAGTAAATCTGCTATTCATGTCATTGTTTGTGTTAATTATTTCTTCTGAGTTTTGTCCGAGTAAGCTTGCTCCTAAGATCTGTCCATTTTCTTTGTTGATGACGGCTTTAAACAGACCGCGCAAGTCATTCTTTACGTGAGCACGTGGCATTTTAGACACAGGTATGACATTGATCCTGGTGTTAAAGCCTTGTTCCTTTGCTTGTGCTTCTGTTAAGCCTACCCTAGATAGAACAGGATCGATGAAGATTGAGTAAGGTATATGCTTACGATCCTTTAAACTATATTGATTTGTAATGATTCTTGAATCATCTAAAGAGATGTAGGTAAATTGCTCTTCGCCTCTGACATCACCTAAGGCAAATACATTGGCTACAGTAGTCTCTAAATGTTCATTGGTCTTTATGCCTTGCCTATCATTTAACTCTATGTCGGTATTTTCCAGTTTCAGACTACGAATTGCAGGCTGTCGTCCCGTTGCAAATAGTACTGCATCAAATGTATTGACTTGATTTGAATCATGAATCATGTCCACCTTAGTATCTCGATCTTTTACTTCATTAATGTTGCTGTTGCAAATAATCTTGATATCTTCATCTGTGAGGAGCTTTAAGACAGTTTGGCGTATTTCGGGTTCTTCACGTTTTAAAATCTCAGCATTGCTTTCGAAGACTGTTACTTTTGTCCCTAGCTTTTGATAAATCGTAGCAAATTCTAAACCGATAGGACCTGCTCCAACAATGGCTAAGTTTTCAGCTTGAATCTTTAATTCTTGAAGCGTGGTGGAATCATAGACTTGTGGCATGTCTTTTATGTTTGGAAGATCAGGCCACCTAGGCTCAGATCCTGTATTGATATAGATTTCTTTTACGTTTAATAAAATTTCTTGATCACCGCTTGAGACAAGCACTTCATAATTGCTTATGAATGAAGCTTGGCCGAAAATGATGTCTACGGTGTCTTCGGTAGCAAGATTTTTGTAATTTGCCTCATTTAGTTTTTCTACAACGACTTTTCGTCTGGACATGGCTTCATCAAATGATGAGCCTTTTTCTGCTTCTAAGATGAGTGTTTTCGTGGGTATACAGGCAATATTGATACAAGTGCCTCCGGCCATAGCCCTATCTTGTTCTACCAAGGCAAGGGATTTTCCTTGCTTGGCCATGTGCCTTGCCAACGTCTTATTGGCTTTACCCCATCCGATAAATAGAACATCGTAGTGCTTCATCTAAGGCCTCCTTGATTACTTTGGAGCTTATATGGTGCTATCTGTTATATCTTGATACTAGCATGAATGAAGCAAGCATTAGAGAACCCTAGGTGCGAAAGATATGAAGCGGAAATTAAAAATAAAAGAATACACATACTCAGTTAGGCTGCACGATTGGACTAATAACTGGCATGTGGTATTGCTTTTGAAGAATTCTACTTATAAACCCAATTGAGATGCGATATACATAAGCAAGGCAATATGAAGTGGGTAGAAAACATAAAAGAAATACTTCTCCCAGGGCTTTGGTCTACGGCCTTCTTTACTTTGAAAATGGAAGAAGAATACAGAGAAGGTGGAGAATAAGCTGATGATGGCCCAAGTCTTGTTCTCTGGAGAAGCTGCGATGCTTAAAATAGCGTTGATGATGTTGATTGAACCGAAGGCTAAGAAATATGTCCGGTGTCTCTTTAGTTTTAACTCTTTCGATAAACTTGGTGAATAAGGTTCAAGTTGATTTTCTAAAAAGTAAAATAGTAACATCACTATGAGTCCGAATAAACCGTAATCGGGCTCCAATATGACGACAATGAGGATGGCACTAATGCAAAGTGCACCACCGATTAAGATCCCTTGCCAAGAGGGCAAGGTAAAGCCTTTCAAATTGACTCGAATGTTGAATAAGTCTTTATTATTCTTAGTATTATTTGGACCGACAGCTACTGGCCTCATGGATACCACAACATCTTGCATGGATTTACTGATGAACTCCATACCAACGATTAATAGCAATCCTGCTGCTAAGGTAAATAAGACATTCATAAATGTCGTTCTACCCGTATAACGTGCTGCTGCTTCCATAATGATTTGGCCTAAGATGGCGAAAATTGAGAGTCTGACGAAATAACGACTTACGTTTCGGCTTCGCTTAATGCCAAGTACAATGCCGTACGCAAATATAGGGAATGCAAGCCTTCCTATCGTGCGCATGATGAGGTAGACATCTTGAGAAAAGAGAGGATATAAATAGTAGGCCAGGTGATCGATCAGCATAAATAATAGTGCGAGCCACTTCAGCATGGAGTTCACCTTTTTTCCTTTCGCGTGATTGCGCCTTAACTAGGAATATTGTATCATAATTGATGTGTCTGGCTTTCCAGTATAAATGCGAGGTAGTTGAATGAAGCTTGGTTTGAATATCGGTATTGATTTAGGTACATGTACCGTTTTGATATATGTAAAAGGGAAGGGCGTAGTACTTAACGAACCTTCTGTTGTGGCTGTAAACTCCCGAAGTGGTAAGGTTTTAGCCGTTGGTGAGGATGCCTCGGTCATGATCGGGCGTACTCCGGGTATCGTTGATGCGATACGTCCCATGCGAGATGGTGTGATCTCTGATTTTAAAGTGACTGAGGTTATGCTTAAATCCTTTATAAGTCGCGTTAATAAGGGTATTATCAGCTCTTACTTCAAACCAACCATTGTTGTTTGCGTACCAAGCATCATCACTCCTGTAGAGCAAAAAGCAGTTGAAGATGCCTGTAAGAATGCAGGTGCTAAGGATGTATTCTTAATTCGTGAGCCAGTTGCTGCTGCAATTGGTGCAGGAATTGATATTACAAAGGCACAAGGTAGCATGATCGTAGATATCGGTGGTGGTACCACAGATATTGCAGTCATCTCTTTATGTGAGCCTGTTGTGGATTCATCACTAAAGATTGCAGGTGATCGTTTTGATGATGCCATCATCAGACACGTCCGCCGTAAGCATAACGTATTAATTGGTGAGAAGACGGCTGAAGAATTAAAAATTCATGTAGGTTGTGCGTACCCAAGAGATGAAGAATTAACCATGGATGTCCGTGGCCGTAACCTCATCACAGGTCTACCAGCCACAGTAACCATCACGTCAACAGAAATGTTAGAAGCTTTAGAAGAACCTGTATCCCAGATCTTTGAAGCGGTTCACGGTGTGCTCGAAAAGACACCGCCTGAGCTCATGGCTGACATCAGTGACCGTGGTATCGTCATGACTGGTGGCGGCGCTCAGCTCTATGGTATTGAGCGTATGCTAGCATCTAAAGTCGGTATTGATGTAGTCGTCGCAGACGAACCTGCAAATTGCGTGGCCGTTGGTACTGGCCGTGCACTGACCATGATGGATAAGTTTGCAGCCTTAAGCTAATTTTGCCAGATTGAATAAAAATCTATTGGCCCTGTTAGAGAAGTTCTAGCAGGGCTATTTATTTGAACTTGACATTTTGTCGAAATGTGATTGACTAGTTAATGAAATGTCGTTATAATAACTTTGATTCCAAGGTTATCGCTAGTTTGATTCTAATTCTTCTGTGACAGCTATCTAAGAGCTTGTCAACAACAGCAGCGATTATGCTACAGTCAAAACCATTTCCATCACCGAAATTAATGTAATAATTCTTTATTCCAAATGTTTCAGTGAAGCGGGTTCGAGCGTTAATACTTGTATACATTTCAATACCCAAGTTATGAGAGGATTTCATGGCATCAATTAATCTAAAGAACAAATCGAAAGCCGATTTGGTCGCAATTGTGCGTATGTCTGGCGTCATGCCGATAAGTAAAGCACAGCGAATGACAAAAGCGGCACTGATTGAACAGCTTGAATTAATTCAAGCTGAGCAAAGAGAGCAAGAAAGCTCTAAAGAACAGGACAACAGCGAAGAAGCTCTTCTCATGTCTGCCCCAGGACGCTTAGCTGCAAGACAAGTTAGTGCAAACAAAAAGAAAACAACAGCTGTTTCTACAGAAAGACGATCTGTTTTTGTTGCTCCTGAAGAAGATGAAGCAGTTAATCAGAAGACCGGCCGTAGAAGCATCATGGCAGCTCCTGATGTAGCTTCCATCGCAGAGGAAGAAGCAACTGTAAAAGATGCAGAAGTTATCAGTGAAGAGGAAGCAAAACCTGCACCTACAACAAAAAGGGCAAGCAGGACTAGGACCACTAAGAAAACTGAAACAAAGTCCACTAAGCCTCAAGAAGAAAAACTTGTAGAAGAAGAGTCCGTCAAAACAGTTGAAACAGATGAAAAAAAAGAAGTTTCAAAGGACGATAAAAAACCTGCTCGCAGAAAAACGACTACGAGAAAAAAGACTACTAAAGCAGCAGAGGCCGCTGAAGTTAAAGAAGAGTTAGAGACTAAAGCTACAGAAGATCTTGAGAAGGCTGCTGTCGAAGCTAAGGTAGACGAAACTGCTGAGGATTCAAAATCAGCTAAAGAAGATCCAGAGACAAAACCAGCGGAGCGACGTACTCGTAGCAGAGAGCAAAGCCGTCAAACTCGTTCACGACAAACAAAAGCTTCAGATAGACAAGACGAAAAACGTCCTGAGTCGAAACAACAATCCAGGAAAAAAGACCAACAAGAAAAAAATACATCAGAAGATCTTGCTCAAGATACAAAAGCAGAAGAGCAAAAAGAAGAGCAACAAGGCACTAAGGAACGTGAACGCAAGTCGTTTGATTCCGGTGAAATTGTTACTGGTGTTATGGAGATCATGCCTGATGGATATGGTTTCTTAAGAAGAGATAATTATCTCCAAGGACCTAAAGACATCTATGTCCCACCACAGTTTATTCGTCGATTCCATCTAAGAGAAGGTGATCTTGTTAGTGGGCCTAGCCGTGTTCAACGTGAGCAAGATCGCTATCAAGCCTTGTATTACATCAATACTGTTAATGGTTTACCTCCAGAGCAGATGATGAGAAGGCCTCATTTTGACCGTTTAACACCCATTCATCCCAATTCGCGTTACACCTTAGAAACGTCAAGAAATGAATTATCGACAAGAATCATTGACTTGATTTCACCAATTGGTAAAGGTCAACGTGGTATGATCGTATCTCCACCTAAGGCTGGTAAAACGATACTCTTACAAAAAATTGCCAATGCCATCGCCATTAACAATCCAGAATCCAAGTTGATTGTTCTATTAATCGATGAACGTCCAGAAGAAGTAACCGACATGCAACGCTCCATCCGTGGTGAAGTCGTGTATTCCACCTTTGATAAGACGCCTGAAAACCATGTGAAGATCACAGAGCTGGTACTAGAACGTGCTATGCGTATGGTCGAAATGGGTGAAGATGTCATTATCCTATTAGACTCTTTGACACGTATGGCGCGTGCTTACAACTTAACCATTAACCCTACAGGTCGCACCTTGTCTGGTGGTCTAGATCCAGGAGCTTTATATGGACCGAAACGTTTCTTCGGTGCTGCACGTAAAATCGAAAATGGCGGCAGCCTAACGATCGTTGCTACAGCATTGATTGATACTGGTTCACGTATGGATGAAGTTATTTTTGAGGAGTTTAAGGGTACAGGTAACATGGAAGTTTATCTTGACCGTAAATTGTCAGAGAAGCGTATCTTCCCAGCGATCGATGTCAATCGTTCCAGTACAAGAAGAGAAGAACTACTCTTATCCGAACAAGAGCTTGAGGCCGTTTGGTCAATCAGGCGTGCTTTCGGTAGCCTAGACTCTTCAAATGTAACCGAGACCATCATCAACTTATTGACCAAGACAAATGATAACCGTCATTTTGTATCATCGATCAATGTATCGCTGAATAATAAGTCGCTTTACGAATCCATGAAGTTAAATGGAAATAAAAATTAGGGACAATCAAATAACGGAGTGTAATGATGACAGACGACAAGCAAATAACAAATGAACAAGAAGGCCTGTCCGCAGCTGAGGAAGCTGCGGCCATTTTCCGTGCAGCAGAAGAAGAGGCAAGACGTGCGCGTAATCCTTATCAGACTGCAACACCTACACCTGTTGCAGATTTTGATGAGGAAGACGAATACGACTACGATGATGAAGATTACGACGATGAGGAATATGATGAAGAAGAGGATGATTATGACGAAGTAGAGTCTACTTCTACTGGTGGTAGACAAGCTGTCATACCACACAGTCCTCATGAAATTCGCTTTATCAACCGTACGAATCTTGATGAGGAGGACGTCAGACGACTTGTAGACCGTATCTTTGCTGGTCGTAAGGGTATACAAGGCTATCGTATCTTCCTTGTAATCTTCTCCTTACTTGTTGTCATCTATTCAATTTACAACATCGTCCGTGGTTTAACCACTGGACCTGTAACCTATATGATGACCGGTGCCTTCTTACTGATTATGGCCGTCGTTATGTTCTACATGGGCTTTAGAGGTGTAGTGAATCAAACGTATAAGCGAACCCTTAAAAATGCCCAAGCCTTTATGACCGCTAGAACCTATCACTTCTACGATGAAGACTTCTCTCAGACGACAGAAGCACAAAGTTATTCAGTCACTTGGGAAGATGTTGCTTCGTGGACAGAGGATGACGCATCCTTTTACATCATCATCGGACAGTCTTATGCAATCGTGCATAAAGATGGCTTTACGATGGGTGATGAAGAAAACTTTAGAGTGTTCTTGACTGAAAAGGCAGAGAGACGCGTCGATGTGAAAAAGATCTTTTAAGGCAAGCGTAATCGTAAACATTGACAAAAAGCAGTCATTTATTATATAATTTTAATGTTGACCATAAACCGTCTCGGCATT
>CAYXVJ010000027.1:10390-17757 GCA_964468675.1 uncultured Oscillospiraceae bacterium | reverse complement strand
TTCTAACCGTTAGATCTTGTCCATATACTGAACTCAAATACTGGGTTGACGATAGTTTGCCATTATTGAATTTAATCAAAGCTCCACTACCATCTGGTACAAAGAGATAGCCTTCATCTTCAAGACCACCTGCTCCAAAGAATTCTAAAAGCCTGATATGAGTTAAAGGACTAGATGGATCAAAATCAATCTCTTCTATCGGTACACGAACAATGAGATCACCTGCATCAAGACTATAGTAGATTGGTAAAATGATGTTATCTGCATCTGCATCAACTGATTCGATACCGGCTTTTGTCTCATCGGCAATCTTGTCTTCTAATGTATAACCAGTAGCAACAAAGGTATCTGTAATTTGCTCCAAGATAAAGTCATTGATTCCATCACGAAGCACATATAAAGCATGTTCATTTAAACCCGGATACAAGGCTGAGATTTCAGCAATTGCATCCTCAGTCATAGTCTCTGGATCATATAGGGTATAACGGCGGTTTAAAACGCGCTGACCTTCACTACCAGATGCTTCTAGAATCGATTCATAGCGTTCTTTTTCAATCGCTAACGGATGCAAGTATTCAGCTGCCTTCTCTCCGATGGTGTAAGTAATACGCACACCTTCAGTGACTTTTTCAACAAGGAACTGTTCGTTGGCAATGGCATCGATGTAATTGTCTTTTTGCATCTGTACCGAGCGTGGCGTGTAATAAGTGAGCAAAGCTTGAGAACCTAAGCGCATTTTATTCGCACCATTGGCAATGGCATCTTCCGTACGATCTTGAGGGTTGCTGTACCACGTTGTACCAGTAAGATCGTTTCTGATGGCAATTTCACTTGTATCCAAATTGACCATCAAAACTTGGCCTTCACTTTGATCCACATCTACCCAGCCAGAACCCGTGAGCTCCTCGCCTATTTCTACATCGTTAGCCTTATCGTCTAGCAATTCATCTTCACTTGCAGAAGAAATGCGAATCGCTTGAGGTACAAGCCCTAGTACGAGTGCCATTAGTAGTATCATTGGGATCAGTTTATATTTCATATGTCTTCTCACAGCTATACCTCCTTATATCCTGAACTGTATTTCTTTGATAATGGCTTGAACAAAGCTAACCATCTGCCCACTAAGGTCAAAGACCAGCATGCCAATAAAGAGAATCAAGCCCATACCTACGAAGGTAAATGCAGTGACTGCAACATTCTTACCTAAGCCATAGTCGTGCGTGACCATCATGGCGAAAAAGAGCAAGCCATAAGACCACACAATCGCAACCGTTATAAAGAAGTAGTAGAATGCCGACTGTTCTTCAGTCATGATGTGCGACAAAGGAATCAAGGCAAGGTTAATTAAAACTTGAGGGAACAAAGCATAGCCTGTAGCAGTATAAATATCCTTCATATTGCCTTTGCCATCCATCAAGGTAGTTAAGCACCAGTTCGCAACGATCCAAATCATATACGGCAACAGTGTTGTTAACACCGTCACTAGAATATTCAAGCGATGCGGGTTGTTGAAATTGAAGACAAAACCTGTCAACTGCCTCCTCATGATCATAATGACTGTGAGTGCTGCAAATATAACGGTCGCAGATGCTGCATTGCCTCGCTTCTCATGCTTCAAGTCATAGAAGCCATCAAAGGGATGGAAGATGACATAAAAGGCATAGTTCAAACCATCTAAGACAGGGATATCTTCTCGTAGTGCTTTATGTTTATATTTTGCCATTAAAACAATGGCGGTAATAATCAATAAAATAACGAACACGATTAATAAAAGATGTTCACGAACGACGTCTTTTAAGTTCAGCTGGAAGGCATCAGAGTAATAGCTTCTGTGGTTACCCAGTTTGAAGTTCTCCATCGCCTCTTTATACTGATCTTGACGCATCAAGGTACGGCCAAGTCCAATGTATGCTAATTCTGCATTACTGTTTTGCAAGAGTACACTTGACCATAAGGATTGTGCTTCTTCGTATGCTCCATTGTTATGAGCCATCAAGGCTGATTGAATGGTCGATGCATAGGTGGTCGGTTCTAAAAGCGTCACTGTATTCATTTGAGTGTCGGTCACTAAGAGTGCGCCACCAAGGCTTGCAATGGCTGAAGGTGAACGAAAGTACCCTTCTTGCTCACTGATGTTGCCGTAGATGTATAAAAGATTTCCATCTTCATCGTAAGTAAAGATACGACCACGCTTACGATCTAAGATACTGTAACTAGACATGCCATCATGGGTTGTAACATCAACAATGGTAGATGGGCCTGTGGGGCCTTCACCTGACCATTGATAAAACACGTCACCAACCGGTGGATACTCACCACGCCTACGCATGATATCCGTACCGGTAAGATTTAATCGTCTTACTGGTATATCTTGTGTTTCACTAACTGTTCCTGATGTGACATACAAGAAACCTTGGCTATCTACATCGATGTTGTTATATTCCGTCGGTACGAAACTTGCCATACCAGCACGCTGAGCTTCTGTTGACAAACGCTTCCAGAGATAATCCCAAGCGTTGGGAACAACTGGAATCGCACCAACAAATGAAGTGAACTCCCCATCGATATCAAGCTCAATGATGCCGCGGTTCACATTTCTAGCGATGACATAGATGCGTTTGGCTGAGTCTAAGACTAGTTTTGTAGGTTGATAGACAAAACGCGGATCAATTAGATCAGACTCTGGTCTACCAAACTCACGGATGAACTGTCCATCTTGATCCAAGTGAATGATGCGGCCATTCATGGTATCTGCAACGTAGATCATATTGTCCTTGTCGACAAATATGCCTTCTGGTGCATTGAATGTATCCTCCACCCCGTTATTATCAAAAGAATCAATAACGAAAGCCAATTCAAATGCTTGGTCCAAAACTACGATTCGATTCTTACCGCTATCTAAAATGTAGATCAGTCCATCTTCGCCTACATATACATCACTCGGCGTTCTAAAACTACCTATACCTAAATCTTCACCTCTGATGATGAGGTTGGCACGAAACGCATCCGGTGCTGCTAACTGATTACCCCAGTAGTCATAGTTGTATGAGTAATCAATTTGACTTGCCTCCACATAAGCCGAAAAACTTGTCACGGTAATGAAGAGTGCTAATAAACTAATGATAAATTTCTTCATATCCCGGCTTACTCCTTGATTCCTGCTGTTGACATCGTCACGATTACATTACTTTGAGCGATGATAAATAAGACAATCGGTACGCTCATCATCACCAATGCTGCTGCTGCACTAACACCTGCTCTGGCGATACCGCCTAATTGGATCTGTTGCAGTGCATACGGCAAGGTTTTTAATTCTTCACTGTAAATATAAGTACCACCTGTTGCATTCCATAAGTTTTGGAAGACGAAGATGACTAGGGTCAACCAAGCAGGTTTGACTGATGGCATCGCGATCGTCCAGAACACTCTAAACTCTCCTGCCCCATCAATTCTTGCCGCTTCCAAAAGCGAGTCCGGTATCTGTTCCATAAACTGCTTCATCAAGAAGAGCCCTAGTGAATAACCAAGATTCGGTACGATGATAGACAAGTAGGTATCTATCCAGCCAAGACCAGACATCACTAGATAGCTTGGGATAGCTGTAACGTGAGCTGAGAACATCAAGGATAAGACAACAATTTGGAACAAGAAATTCTTACCTGGGAACTTGTGTTTCGCCAGTGCAAAGGCTGCCAATGATGCGATAATCACGTGGCCTACCGTACCCACGATGGTGATAAACACCGTATTGAAGACGTACCTTGTAAACGGCACCCAGGACTGCTGCATCACAATCAAGAGATCTTGGAAATTATCCGTTGTTGGGTTCCTTACAAAGAAACGCGGTGGGAATAAGAAGATCTCATCTAAGGGCTTAAAAGCATTGGATATGGCATACACCAGTGGTAAAGCAAAGAACACACCGAATAGTACTAAGACAATGACATTCGCCAGATCCCCGCCTATGGAACGGTTAGCATTCTTACCAGTTCTAGAACGTAAACTCATATTAAGCACCTACCTTCTTCAGCAGTTGTTGAATGATGATATTAGAGCCAACCATGACGAAGAATAAAATCGTAGCGATGGCGGATGCATAACCCATTTCAAAGCGAATGTTACCGTAGTCAACCAAGTGAGACACAACGGTATGAGCTGCATAGTCTGTACTTGGGAAGCCTGCTAGAGGTACTAAAATTTCATGGATACCAAACGATGATGTAATTGACATAACCGCACCAAACATGAGTTGGGGCTTAATCGATGGTAAGGTGATAAACCAGATCTCTTGGAAGCGATTCTTCACACCATCAACCATGCCTGCTTCATAGAGTGTTTGGTCAATTGACTGTAGTCCTGCAATAAAGGATAAGAAACCTGTACCCAAGCTCATCCAGAGCACGACAATGATTAAGACTTGTTGCATGTAAGCAGGATCCGTCAACCATTGAATGGGTTCGTGAATGATGCCTAGCTTCATCAAGATGCCGTTTGCATAACCATAAGCATCACCACTAAAGAGTGTCTTCCAAATAATGAAGGCTTGGCCTGAAATGGTCGGTGCATAGTAAATGACCGTCATAAACGCTCTAAACTTAGGCGGCAGCTCGTTGATCATAATCGCAAAAATCAACGCTGCAAAGTAACCAATAGGACCTGTAATCGCAGCAAACAAGAAAGTGTTTTTGATTGCGATTAGGAACACATCGTCATCTAATAAGAGATTGATGTAATTGAGCATACCGACAAACTTCGGGGCCTCGAGCACATTAAACGACGTGAAGCTTAAAAACATCGACATAATGACCGGCGCTAAAGTAAAGGTGATAAAGATTAAGAAATACGGTAATAAGAAGAGATAGGACACTCGACTTAAATACATTTCACGCGTCTTTTGCCTAAACCATTCACTTGGACTAGGCCTTTGTTTCCTTGATACATCCAACATGGGCACATCATTTCTTTTCGTAATCATGAAGCCACCTATCTATTCCCTGTCAATACGAGGTCATCGTATGTGGGTAAACCAAACTCATTTCGCTTACCAGTTAACTCATCATCAATGTCACGTACGTAGTCCAATAAAGTCTCACGTGGATCATCACCGTTATATACAACCGCACGCCAAGCATTGTTCAAATGTCTTGCGGTGTAATAACCGCCTGGCACTTCAGGTGTACCTGTGACATAAGACCACTGATCCGTCAAATTGTTGTAATCTTCTACTGGCCAAGGAAGGCTACCCACAGCTTCAAGATTTGCTGTCGGGTAACGACCTGCAGCACCAAGTAAACTCTCCATCTCTCTACCGAATTCTTCTTGTACAGATGCAGAAGTCCACCATTTCATAAACGTCCATGCTTCATCTTTCATTTCTGAATCATCAAGCATCATTGCGTTTTGACCCCAACCACCTACAGAGCGATTGATCGTGCCATCTGCCTCTCTCACACCCGGTACAGGTGCCATAGCCCATAAACCTCTGATTTCTGGTGCGAAGACAGAAAGCGTATTGTATGTTGTATAATCTGCAATACCGATTGGCATCTCACCGATTCTAAAGCGGTTAGCAAAGTCATACTCTTGAGGAAGTTTGTAATTTAAGAATAAGCTCGTCCACGTATTAAAAGCACGGATTGCCTCTTCCTCGTCCAAGAAAGACTTAGCTCCGTCATAGCCATATACATGTCCGCCCTCCTGGTACAAGAAGATCCAAAAAGACATCATGCCCATCTCAGGAGCCACCGATGTTGCAACCGGTATACCAAATTCCAAGTTGTTCTTTTGGATAACCGGCAAGATCTCCATCATGTCTTCCCAGGTTTCTGGAATCTCTAAACCAAGTTCATCTAGAATGTCTGTACGATAGAACATCATCGGGAAGGTTTGTGTTTCAGGTAGTGCATAGACTCCACCGCCAAAGGTATATGGGACCAAGGCTGATGTAGCAAAACGAGCACGTACCTCTTCAAAATCTGCAAATTCTGTTAGGTCAACAGCAGCATTCCTTGTTGCAAAGTTAACCGGCTCTCCACCACCCAGATATAAGGCGACATCAGGTCCAATGCCCGCAACCGTTGCTGGCAATAAAGTACCTACCTGGACGATTTGGAGGTTTACAGGAATGCCGTGTATAGATGTAAATGAGTCATCAATCAATTGCTTTAAGACTTGCGACTGATCTCGTCCACTTTGAATCCAAATCGTTAGTGGCTCTTGGTCTTCATCTTCGTAAATATTACCGACACTAGAATAGTCTTCCGTAAAGGAAGCGATAAAGGATCTGATTTCATGAATCATGGTCCTGAAGAAACCAGCTTTTGGATTGGGCAGATCCTCTCCAGGTTTTGTTAACACTAAATAATCAATTTCAAGTGGTTTTTCAGTTGCAGTCAATATCCAGGTACCGAGTGCACCAATATTGGTTTTAAAATCACCAAGCATACGAGGAATATCATCAGGCTTACGATTCATCTCATCTAACTGGTAAGCAAGGGTACTTAAAATAGCCGACTGAGATCCACGCTCACCTGTAATATCGATTAATTCTTGGCTTGTTGCTTCGAGCAAGATAGATTGTCTGCCCAACTCTTCAATGACGTCAGGCATTTCACGTTTCAAATTGTAATCTCTATAGATATCAGGTGTTGTCGTCGTCAGCATAATGATATTTCTGTATGCTGTCTTCTACAGAGCGGATGATATCTGCAAACTCGCCTAAGACCACTTCTAAGCGAATGTCATGTCTACCTTCTGTTAAGTAAAGTAGCATCGGTTCAACATCATCTTGCTTAGCTTCGCGCTCATCGCCTTGACCCAATATATGCATCTGCCATTCTGTACTGTAGTAAAACCTTAGGTTTTCAGCTTCTAAAAACGGCACCTCGCCATCGACAGTAAGGCTTCTACCGGAATAAACACCTCTTGATACATTTTGTCTGGATTTGAATGCCCAAGCAATCCACTGACCAGGCTGATTCCAACGATAGCCGCCGATTGCATTCAAACGAATCTTGGACACATCATATGGTTCTGTCGATGGTGACGAACGGTCATTGATCGCATATAAGGTAGCGTCACTCTTCAAGATAGCATGCTCACCTTGGACAACAATGGATTGACCATCATAAGGCACATATGCTTCTTCTTCATAGATTTTTTCTAATTCGCTATAAGGGATAGCGTCTTCTTTTTGAGTGATGATTAGCGAGTCGATCAGCATGGGTTCACGGACTGAGCTTAAGCGAATCGTATTGATCCCTTCTTCTAGATAGAAGCTATAAGGCTCCATGTAATAACCCATATAATCAGTAAGCCATCTTGTTTCCCAGCCAGCCTTTTCCACTTGGCTAGGTCTTAGATCATTG